>DAICZM010000110.1:0-2992 GCA_027311145.1 Ktedonobacterales bacterium | reverse complement strand
CATGGAGATCGCACACGCCTGTGGGCAACGCATTTTAGATACGCTACGCGACCACGAGGCCATGCAAACTGTGGCCGGTCTCTTGCGTCGCCGCATCGTCGATGTCAAACTGCTAGGGGCACAACACCGGCGTGTCCTGCATGACGAGATTTTGCCGCAGATGCATCTGGCCCTCCTGCGCCTGGAAACCTTGCGCCCCAGCATGCAAGAACACCCTGACCCGTCAGCTCCAACCAGCACGGCCCTCGCTTTAGATGAAGCTATCGAGCGCATCAGCGACTCACATCGCCGCCTGGCCGCCATGATGCGCTCAACCACGCCCAGCGCGCCCCACCGTCTCGAGCGCGACGGCCTGCTGAACGCCATCCACACGATGATTGAGCATGATTTTCAGCAAGCCTTTGATGAGGTGGTCTGGGCCGTCTCTGAAGACACTATCCACCAAATTGATGAGCTTGTACCGCCCGCCATTGCCGAGCTGACCTTTGCCGCCGTGCAGGAAGCTCTGCGCAATGCCGCCCGTCATGCTCGTGGCAGTGATCTCCATCGTCGCCTCTGCCTCACCCTCAAGGCCACGCTCAGCCCTCATTTAGAAGTGATCGTGGCCGACGATGGCGTCGGCATTCTGGCCGCCAGCAGCTCGACCACCGGCACGGGCGGCGGCCTGCTCACACATAGCGCGCTGCTGGCTGTCGCCGGTGGCAGTCTCACCGTCAAAAGCGCACCCGGCGAAGGCGTGACCGTGCGCATTCTCTTGCCCGCCGACGCTCTCCGCTAGCTCACCCTCAAAGGGACCGCTGGCAAAAGCGTATAATCATGCTGGACAAACAATTGCCTGAAGATTGCAAAGATGCTCTACTTGTTTTCCTCTCATGCAGCGTCTTTGACTCTAGTAGATAGTAGCAAGGAGCTTTTAACATGATCTTAATTACTGGCGCAACTGGCTATATTGGTAGCCATCTGGTTAAACGTTTGGTTGAACAAGGCGTGCGCCCACGCTGTCTTGTGCGCGACATCCAGGCCGCCAAACGCCTGTTGCCCGCTGAGCAGGTTGAACTGGTGCAGGGCAATACCACGCAATTTACCAGCCTGACAGCCGCACTGCACGACGTAGAAACCGTCATCCACGCGGCCTTCGTGACCGCTGACCGCAAAGCCACCTCCGCAAACTTTTATGAAGCAACCAATGTGGGCGGTACGAAAAACCTGCTGCTCGCGGCCCAACAAGCCGGCGTTCAACGCATCATCGAGATCAGCGGCCTGGGCACAAAGCCCGACAAAGCTGGCTCGTATATGCAGGGACGCTATCTCGCCTAGAAGATGCTCGTCGATAGTGGCCTGCACTGGACCATCATTCGCCCCTCAGTCCTCTTTGGCAAAGATGCCCCCTTCGTCAGAGGCCTCAGCGATCTCATTCGCACCTCTCCCGTTGTCCCGCTGATCGGTGGCGGCCAGACAATGTTTCAGCCCATCCATGTCGATGATGTTGTCACGGTCATTCTCAAAACACTGGAAGACCCACAACGCACCAATGGCCATATCTACACGATTGGCGGACCCGAATACTATTCGTTCTCACAGGTCTTCGATGTCCTGCTGCACGCCATGCACACCAGCCGCCCAAAGGTCTATGCTCCCACCGCCCTTGTCGGCCTGGGAGCTGCCGTACTCGAGGCCCTCTTGCCCAAACCACCGCTGACAAAAGCCGCGATGACGCTCTTCTCTTTCGATAACACCACCGATCTGCACAGCGTCGAGCGCGATTTTGGCTTTACCCCGCTTTCCTTCACTACCTATATGGCTGAACATGGCGTCTAAGCTCTACCCACTGCTTATCACCACGTTGCGCATGCCAACAAGACTATTCGCATAAACACACGCTGGTGGCGAAGCTACAGACAATACTGATACAAACGAGTATGTCTGACTTCGCCACCAGCTCACAACAGACCTGACTGCGCAGGAATAGCTCAATGCATCGTATTCACATAGATGCGATGGTCGGTTCCACACGCAAACAGGTAGAAACTCTGCTCATATTGCGTCGCCGCTAATGGGGCATTGGTCATGCCATTCCCCGCAACTTCACTCCATCCACTCCACCCACCATTGTACGTAGTGGCATAAATTTTATTATCTGTGCCACGCGCAAACAGGTACATGGAACCCTTATAGGTCGCCGTGGCCAGCGCAGAACGGGTCATCCCATTGCCTGGGACCTGACTCCACCCATTCCAATGATTGGCACGAGCATTATAGAGCGTGACGTAGACCCGGTTGTCCGTCCCACGCGCAAAGACATAGAGATTGCCATTGTAATTGGTCGTTGCCAGCGCGGAATACGTCGCTCCACGACCCGGCACTTCACTCCACCCACTCCAGCGATTGCTCAAGACATCCACATAGATGCGATTGTTTGTGCCACGCGCAAAGACATACACGCGATCATTATAGGTGGTTGTCGCTAGCGCGGAATACGTCGCTCCATTGCCTGGGACCTGCTGCCACGCACTCCAGTGCCCGCTGGATGCCGCGTAAGTGATGAGGTAGATGCGGTTATCTGTGCCATGCGCAAACACATACAACGTTCCGTGATAGACGGTCGTTGCCAATGGTGAGGTGGTTGCCCCATGGCCTGGGACTTCACGCCATGCACTCCACGCACTCCCCTTTACGGTATAGTAGATTTTGTTGTCCGTCCCACGCGCAAATACGTAGAGACGATCTGCATAAGAAGTGGTTGCTAGCGCGGAATACGTCGCGCCATGCCCCGGTACTTCTTGCCATTGACCCCATGTTGCTGCTGTCGCAGTGTTCGCAGTCGAAGTAGTGACACTTTGAGAGGTGGACACTGTAAAGGCTGAAGCAAGCAACCAAAACAAAAGAGTCGCAATGCTAGTGAAAATCACCCGTTTCGTTTTTAACATAGGGGTGTTTCTTCCTTTCTCCATTACTTTACCCAACCACTCATAATCATAAGTTACTATATTCT
>DAICZM010000010.1 GCA_027311145.1 Ktedonobacterales bacterium | reverse complement strand
CTACCAACACATTAGCCAAGCAGGACCTCGCTAACCAGCGGCAAGAGCAGATTCAAGCCCTCTACACGATTGCGATCAATACCGGGTGGCAAATCACACCAGCAGCACAAGCAGTACATGAACAGGTTATTATCCATGTGGGCAATGACTATGATCTCACATTGATTATTCCACGCAGTTTTCCCAGTGCCGAGGTAATTGTCTCTGCGATCCGGCGTCGTGGCAGCCGTCTGCCTTTTCGTGATGTCAATGCATTGGTCCTTCCCGTCCTTCAATATAGCGGACAAAATCTTGTCACGCTTATCAAAGGCATTGTGTCTAACTTGCCTTAAGCCAGAACGATGCATTACAACGCTACGTTGGTTTCTTTCTACAGCGTATCATGAAGTGATATTATGTTTTCCGCATAAGCCAAAAACACGTATGCAAGGAGATCAACGTCACTATGATACACACGCGCATTTGTGATCTGCTCGGTATCGCGTATCCCATTTTTAACGCCTCGATGGGTGGAACAGCTACCGCCGCATTGGCAGCAGCCATCTCAAACGCGGGCGGCTTTGGGATGATCGGCGGGACATCATCCGCTGGGGCACCTTGGTTGCGCGCCCAAATCCGTCAGACACGTCAACTCACCTCGCGTCCTTTTGGAGTCGGCTTTATCTCGTCTTTTCCAGGCGTAGACGCTCTTGTCGAAGTCGCACTTGAAGAGCGCGTTGCCGCCATCAACCCTTCCTTCGCGGCCCCAACACCTTACGTACAGACTGCTCATAAGGCCGGAGTGCGCATCTTTTGTCAGGTACAGAGTGTCGCGCACGCCCATCGAGCGGCACAAGCTGGCGTTGATCTTATCATCGCGCAAGGAACAGAGGCAGGCGGTCACACGGGCACGATTGGTACACTCGCATTAGTGCCAGCTGTTATTGATGCAGTACATCCGATACCCGTTGTTGCCGCTGGTGGCATTGCAGATGGGCGTGGCATTGCCGCAATGCTCATTCTTGGAGCTGAGGGTGTATGGATAGGCACACGTTTCGTCGCCAGTCAGGAGTGGGCAGGGCATACATGGGAGAAATCTGCTGTCGCCGCTGCCAGCACAGACGAGACGATCCGCACAAATCTGTATGATCTTCTCTACGAACAGCCTTTTCCTTCCGATATCGCCGACAGAATGCTACGCAACGCCTATATCACACAGTGGCATGGGCGCGATGCAGAGATATTCACACACCGTCAACATCTCCTTGCTCAACTGGCAGAGGCAGAGCAGCAAGCGGATATCAGCCGCATTGGAATTAGTGCGGGTAGTTCCGCTGGTCTTGTTAATAGCGTTGAGCCAGCCGCAACAATTATGCACACATTGCTATCGGAAGCGGCAGCTATTCTCAACACACGTCCACAGATTCTTCTACAGAAGACTTCCTAAGCAGCATCGATTTTGTGATATCATACACCTTTACTAGTTCTTGCGGATGAAAGGAAACTTTTTTATGACGCGTATTCAATTTGGCTGGTCGCTCTCCAGTGGTCCACGTACCTCCATGCTGAGCAAAGATTTTCTGGCCGCCGTCCACCAGGGACTCACGCTCGCGGAAGGACACATGGACTCGGTCTGGGTCGTCGATCACCTCCAATATGACAACAATCCCGTTCTGGAAGGCTGGACCGCTTTGACCTACCTGGCCGCCCGCTACCCAACGTTCCAGTTCGGTCACGCCGTCCTTTGCCAGTCTTTCCGCAACCCCGCCCTGCTTGCCAAAATGGCGGCTACCCTCCAGTATCTCAGTGAAGGACGCTTTATCTTAGGCATTGGAGCCGGCTGGAAAGAGGATGAATACACCGCCTATGGCTATCCTTTCCCTTCAGCAGGCACGCGCGTTGAAGAACTGGAAGAAACCATGCAGATTATCAAGGCTCTCTGGCATGATGAACGCGCAACCGTGCATGGCAAACATTATCAGGTTGTCGAGGCCTGGTGCGAACCCAAACCAGACCCCATCCCTACGATCATGCTTGGAGCCTTCAAACCACGTATGATGCGCATCGCCGCCCGCCATGCCGACTGGTGGAACGTCTCTTGGACCGATATCGAGACCTACCGCCAACAAGTGACGCAATGTGAGGAGGCATGCTCTGCCGTTAGTCGTGACCCGGCATCGCTCCGCCGGACCTGGTTTGGCGGCTGCGTGTGCGCCTCAAGCGAGACTCAAGTAGAGGCTTTGGGCGGGAAACAGATGTTGGCACGCAACGCTTTTGCCGGTACACCTGCGCAGGTCATTGAGCAGATGCGTCCCTTCATCGAGCTGGGTGTCACCTACTTTATGCTCAGCACAGGCGGCTTTCCCGACATGACCTCGCTCCACACACTTGTCGAAGAGGTTATTCCCGCAATACAGCAGATGTACCCATAACAGCTGTTTCACATCTCAAAACGATGATCGAGTGCCATAGCCTTTATTGCTGCTTCGATACAGTGGCTGAATTATCTGCAAGATCCCTTTTGCAGGATACCACAGATTTTAAGATAATACTTTCCATTGACAATGCGTGTACGCTGGTGATATATTACATTCATGCACGTGATATATCCATCTTCAATGTCGCGTGTTTCTGCGTTTCGTTGTATCGTCCTAACGTCACCAGAGGAGGCTAAAACAATGGCCGACCGATCTCTCGAATCAACTCCCAAGGTACATCGTTTGGAGAAGAATGTACTCACAGTCCCAAACGGTATCGCGCTTGCCGCTGCTGCTATGGCTCCCGTTATTGCAGTAGTGTTAAACGCTCCTGCTGCTGGCCCTGTTGCAGGAGCTGCGCTTCCCCTCTCTTTTCTGCTCGCATTCATTGCCTGTCTCCTGGTTGGTAACAGCGTTGTGCAGTTTGCGCGCAAGCTGCCATCAGCAGGTTCGTTCTACACATTCAACAGCTATGGTCTGGGTAAGGCTGCCGGCTTCTTCACTGGATGGCTTTTCTGGATTGGCTACGCTATTCTGGCTCCTGGATTATTTACGGCACTAGGAGCATTTGCACATGACTACGTCCTCGGCGTCTTTCACGTCGAAGTTAGCTGGTGGATTTTTAGCTTGATTGGTATGGCAATTGTTTTTGCTCTTTCGATTCGCAGCATCAAAGCATCCGTACAGGTCGATCTGACTCTCCTTATTATTGAGGTAGTTGTTTTCCTCATCCTGGCAGTAGTCGCTATTGTCAAAGGCAGCGGTAATTCGGCAGTTGTCTTTACACCTGCTGCTTCTCCAACTGGCTTCTCTGGCGTTGGCCTCGGTGTCGTTTTTGGCATTCTCTCTTTTATCGGTTTCGACGCAGCCGCTACACTCGGCGAAGAGACAAAAGACCCCAAACGCAACGTGCCCTTAGCCGTTGGTGGTGCGCTGATTATTGTTGGCGTCTTCTACGTCTTTGTTATGTACGCATTGACTGCTGGCTATGGACTTATCCATCCAGCAAACATGAAGGCATTCTTAAATGATGCCAACCCCATCGTAACGCTCGCGCACTCTTATACCCCCTGGCTAGAACAGATCATTGATCTTTGTGCTATCGGCGGCATTTTCTCCTGCCTGCTCGCTATCCATAACACCACCATTCGTATCATCTTCTCAATGGGGCGTGACAAAGTTCTGCCTGCTGTACTCGGACGCGTACATCCACGTTGGTTCTCGCCCTACACTGCCATCTACGCACAAACACTCTTCACACTGATTGTCGGTTTAGCCACCGGTTTCTGGCTTGGCCCCGGTGCAACAGGCGCGTATGGCTTTACTGGTTCAATTGGCACAGTGGCAATTGTGATCGTCTACATGCTCTGCAACATTGCCCTGATTCGCTACTTCTTCAACCTGCCAGAGCGCAACTGGTTCGTTCATATCGTCGTTCCTATCCTGGGCGTCATCGCATTGGCCTATCCACTCTGGTCAGTTGCCCAACCTGGTCAACCATACCCATACAATCTGGTCCCGTATATCGCTATTGCCTGGATTGTACTGGGAATCATTGTCTACTTCTACTTCCGTACACAAGCTCCTGAGAAACTAGCCGCTGTTGGCGCATTTCTCGCGGAAGAGAATTTGTCTGAGGATCGCCTGATGTTGGCTACGACACATCACGCAGAGGGATTCAATGAAGGTTCTTCAGCACACGGTGGAGAAGCATGATTACCATCGAGAATAAGCACATCTATACCGCGCTTGCAGAATTAGTCGAGCCACAACACACGGCACTGGTGATTGTGGACATGCAGAACGATTTCTGCCAGCCAGGGTGGGCCTTCGACAAGTTGGGTATCGATCTTTCGATGTATCAGCCAATGATCCCACGTCTCTCACGCTTACTCGTGGGCGCACGAGCTGCGGGTGTCACAGTCATCTATATCCAGATGACTGTGCTACCCAGTCGCAAAAGCGAATCGCCAGCACAAATCCGTTTCAATATGCGCCTTCATGCAGCCTCTCGTCAAGTAGCAGAGCCGCTTCTCTATACGGTAGAAGGAACGCCGGGGCAGGAAATTATTCCTGCTCTGGCCCCACAAGCAGAGGACTTAACTGTACGCAAATACCGCTCAAGCGGATTTTGGGGCACAAACCTCGATATGCTGCTGCGCAGTAACATGATTAAAACCGTGATTATGACAGGCTGTACCACCGAAGGCTGTGTTGAGTCAACCGCGCGCGATGCCCTCTTTAACGACTACTATGTCGTATTGCCCGAAGATTGCGTCGCAAGCGATGACCCCCGTCAACACGACGCCTCACTTTTCTTGATGCGCCATCGCTTTGATGTTGTTACCTCTGATGCGATCCTTGCCATCTGGCAAGAACATCAGCAAGGGCAACAGGCTTCGTACAACACCGTCAATGAGCAACGGCGATAGCGCGAATATCGCTCATCAGACATAGAAATGAGTCATATGATGAATAGGCTTACAGGAAAAACCGCCATCGTTACAGGCGGCGCAAACGGTATAGGACGAGGCATTGCCGAAGCATTCGCCAAAGAAGGCGCAAACGTCGTGGTAGCTGATATCACCACACGTGAACGGGCCACAGCAGTAGCAGTAATCGAGGCAATTACGCAAACAGGCCGCAGCGTGCTATATGTCCAAACCGATGTTGCCAACGAACAACAGGTGCAGGCGATGGTCGATGCCACCTTGCATACCTTTGGACATATTGATATCTTAGTCAATAACGCGGGCATCTTTACACAATCATTGGTAGAAGATCTGCCAGTAGCCGATTGGGATCGTGTCCTGAATGTGAACTTGCGTGGCACGTTCCTCTGCACACGCTTTGTGCTTCCTCATATGCTGGCACAAGGTTCCGGGCGCATCATTAATATTGCCTCCCAACTTGGCTACATTGGTGGACGCGAAGTCGCCCACTACAGTGCCAGCAAAGGCGGCGTAATCGCTTTTACCAAAGCACTTGCCCGCGAGGTTGCGACCAGAAATGTACTCGTCAATGGCATTGCCCCCGGCCCAATTCTCACTGATTTGCTGGCCTCTGAAACAGAAGAATGGAAATCGGCGAAGCTTGCAGAACTCCCCATTGGTCGCTTTGGCGAAGTCAGCGAAGTTGTGCCCACAGCAGTATTTCTCGCTTCTGACGATGCCACTTATTATGTAGGGCAAATTCTCGGCCCCAATGGCGGCGATGTCATGTTGTAGTTTCGATAGAGAGCAGTACAAACCAATGAACAATGCAGACGTGATTCAGCGAGCACAGGCCGCTGGTATTCAATTCGTCCGTTTCCTCTATTGCGATCACAGCGGCATAACACGAGCGAAAGTTATTCATGTCGCCCATCTTACCAACAAGCTGCACGAGGGCTTGGGACTGACACGCGCCCAAATGGCAATGAACCTACTTGAGCAATTGGTTGATGTCGAAGGCATGGAACCAGTGGGTGAAATTCGCCTCGTGCCAGACCCGGAGACGTTTAGCATCCTGCCCTGGACACCCAGCAGTGCCAGTATTATTTGTGACCAGCTCGACCACAATCATCAGAACTGGGGGGCATGTCCGCGCTTGTTCCTCAAAGATGTGCTTGCACAGGCCGCTCATCTGGGCATCACTGTCGAGGCAACCTTTGAAAACGAGTTTTATCTGGCCCGCGAGCAGGATGGCGCACTGCTTCCTTTTGACCATGCTCCTGTTTACAGCTCAATTGGGCTGGACCTCTCGGCAAATATTATGCACGATATGGTGAAGGCCCTGACTGAGCAGGGTATTGTCGTCGAACAGGCCATCAATGAATATGGGCCTGGACAACAAGAAATATCAGTACGTCACGTCGAAGGTGTGCGCGCCGCCGATAACCAGATCAAACTGCGAGATACGATTCGCGGTGTCGCTTTACAACATGGCCTGCTCGCCAGTTTCGCCCCCAAGCCTTTCCCTGATGCTATCGGTAGCGGCTGTCACCTGCACTTTAGTCTCTGGGAACACGCAAGTGGACGCAACCTGCTCTATGAGCCACAAGATGCACGCGGCTTGAGCCAGCTTGGACGCCACTTTATTGCTGGTATCCTGGCCCATTTGCCCGCTTTGCTGGCCTTAACCTGCCCCAGCTATAATTCGTATCGCCGGCTCCAGCCACAGGCCTGGAGTTCTGCCTATACTGCATGGGGCTTTGATAATCGCGAAGCAGCGGTGCGCGTCGTCTCACCATTCTGGGGACGCGAAGAGCAGACCTACAACCTCGAACTGAAATCTGTTGATGCCAGTGCCAATCCCTACATCGCCCTCGGTGCTTTGGTTGCCGCAGGTCTGGATGGAGTCCAACGGCAACTTGATCCAGGTGCGCCTTGCGAACATGATCCGGCAAAACTCAGTGAGGCAGAGCGCGAACGTAACCACATCGTTCGCTTACCTACAACGATGACCAACGCACTCGATGCCCTTGAACACGATCACGTCCTGATGAACGCAATGGGCGACCTGATGCGCCGTTCTTATCTGGCTGTGCGCCGCTCTGAGGCGCAGGCCTTTGCCGCACAGGATACAGATTTCGAGATTCGTAACCACTTTTACAAATTCTGAGCCAGGAGAGCATGGTAACAACGATGTTAGCATGCTCTCCTTGACCTTTTGCTTTGAGGAGACAGGTGCATGGGACGCTTACAGGGAAAAGTTGTCTTTCTGACTGGTGGAGGTGGCGTACTGGGCAGAGCAAGCACTTTACTTTTTGCTCAGGAGGGTGCACGTATTGCCGTTGTCGACATGCTGAAAGACAAAGCCGAAGAAACAGTGCGCCAGGTCCTTGCCAATGGTGGAGATGCCATCGCCTTAGAGGCTGATGTTACCGATGAAATAGCAGTACAAACAGCAGTAGCCGCTACCATCGCGCACTGGGGCTATCTCAATATCCTTTTCAATAATGCAGGTATCATGCCCCATCAGGATGAATCTGTTGTCGATATGGATGTACAACGCTGGTCACGTATTTATGCCATCAATGTGCAGGGCACAGCATTATGCTGTAAATATGCCATTCCGCATATCATCCAAGCTGGAGGCGGAGCCGTTGTCAACATGAGTTCGTTTATGGCCTTTATGGGCTGCATCAAACCACAAGACGCCTATGCCGCTAGCAAAGGCGCGATTGTTGCCCTGACGCGCTCTCTCGCCGTCCAATTTGGGAAAGAGAACATTCGCGTTAATGCTCTTTGTCCCGGTCCCATTGAGACAGAGCATGTACGCCAGTTTTTTGCTGATCCTGCCGCACGCAAGATACGTCTAGATCGCGTGCCAATGGGGCGCTTTGGTCGTCCAGAAGATGTTGCTGAACTGGCACTTTTCCTCTCATCGGATGCTACAAGTTGGCTTACTGGACAAGCGATCACACTCGACGGCGGCATCTCATGCAATTATTTCAGCGTCCTCGAATAGCAAACGGCACTAAGATGGATGAATTTTGTAAAACGTGATATATTACAAAAGCTTTTTGTTAATGTCATACAAATTATTGAAAATTCATTGTAGGAACGATGCACACTACCATTTCAATGTTAGAAGCGAAAAAGACACTACGAGCCAGCGACATCGCTTATGAGCGGCTACGCACGATGATCATTGATTTACAACTTTCACCAGGAACAACCATCGATGAAATGTCCCTGGCAACCGAAATCGGCCTGGGTAGAACCCCTGTCCATGAAGCTGTAGCACGCCTGGTCATTGACCGTCTCATCACAGTGCTACCACGTCGCGGCTTGATGATCTCCCCCATAGGCTTGGAACAGATTCGTGAATTGTTCGAGGCCCGCGAATCTATCGAATGCGGCAATGCCTATTTTGCCACCCAGCACGCCAGCGAACAGGACCTTAACAAGCTACGTATATTGGTAGAAACAGCCGAAAATGCACGTGAAGAAACCGATGTACTACGTTTTTTAGAAGACGACCAACACATTCATAGATTCCTTGCCAGTATTGTCCACAACACCTACCTACAAGATGCCACCGATCGCATCCTCTGGCACAACTTGCGTTTCTGGCGTTTCTACTTTACTACACGTCCCGTCCAACCAGGCACCCTGGTTTCACACCAAACGCTCCTCACCGCTCTAGAACAAAGAGATGCAAAAGCTGCATTTGAAGCGATGCGCACGCATATCCATATATCACGCGCTTTATTAAACGAGCTATTCTAGCAGTATTAATTGGCCAAGATACCTTCATTTCGCTTGCGCCAACTATTGGCGATGCCATACGCGCAGCCTTTAGTAAAGACAAGTGCTATTGCCCTGTGGCATACTATATATTATTCCGAAAAATCCCCAAACACAGCGGGAGGAAACAATACGATGGTACATCCTGTTGATTTACGCAATGTACAGGTTCTTGATTTATCTCAAAACTGGGATATGCATACGCCGGGCTTCGCAACCTATGATGGCCCCACGATCAAATGGATCAAGCGCGTCGCATTTGACAAAGTCGGTGGCCAGCATATTGCCTCAACCCTGCATGTTGGCACACATCTCGATGCTCCACTCCATTTTGTGACCAATGGTCAAGATATCGGCAGCATTCCGCTTGACAAACTCTTCGGACCAGCCGTCATTGTAGACCTTGAAAAGATGGGTATCGGCGACTATGCACTCTACACGCCCGCCCATTTTGAAGAGTGGGAGCGCAAAACAGGCATTACTATCGAGCGTGGCGACATTCTTTTCGTCAACACTGGCTATCATAAGTATTATCCAAGCAACTGGGCCGGCGTATGTCAGCCCGACGAAACACGCTATTTCATTAAACATCCTGGCCCCACACGCGAATTTGCTGACTGGGTTCTTGATCGCGGCATCTCCTGGCTCGGTGTTGATGCCGGCTCAATGGACCACCCAATGAACACCGTGATCCGCAGTTTGCGCCCTGATCTGGCAGCAGAGGCAGAAAAGGTCTTAGGTAAACCACTCACCGAGATTTTTCCCACCCAAGACTATCAAGTCATGCACTATCACCTTTTCCCCCAGCTCGTCTTTCATGCCGAAAACCTGGGGGGTGAGATCGACAAAGTGCTGGATCAACGCGTCTGGGTTGGTTGCTATCCCTGGCGTTTCAAAGGTGGTGAGGCCGCTTTCTGTCGCATCGTCGCCTATGTCGAAAAATAGCTGGCAATAAACAGCTCAAAAGCATTACTGGGGGAACACCATTTATGAAGCCTCCGCGCTTTGCGTATCATGACCCTGTTTCCCGTCATGAGGTCCTGACCTTACTGGAAACCTACGCAGATGACGCCAAAATACTCGCTGGCGGGCAGAGCCTTGTCCCACTACTGAACATGCGTTTGGCGCAACCTGCCCACCTGATCGATATTAACCGCTTGCCAGACCTCACCTATATACGTGAAATAGCTGGCAACGTGGCCATTGGCGCGCTAACACGGCATTGTGATGTCGAAAATTCCCCTCTTGTACGTCATCTCTGCCCACTACTAGCTGAAGCCATGCCCTATGTAGGACATCCCCCTATCCGCTCGCGTGGCACGATTTGCGGCTCCCTCACGCACGCTGACCCAGCGGCAGAGCTACCCGCCGTCCTACTTGCCCTCGGCGGGCAGCTTCATGCCGAATCAACGGCAGGCGACCGCACCATTGCAGCAGAAGATTTTTTCGTCGGCGCACTGCAAAATGCGTTGACCAGCCAGGAACTCCTGACAGAAGCGCGTTTCCCTATCGCCCCACCACGTTCTGGTGCGGCCTTCGTCGAAGTCAGCCGACGACATGGGGATTTCGCCCTGGTTGGTGTCGCGGCTCAAATCACCTTGCGGGCAGATGACACAATTAGTTCCGCTCATCTGGCCCTTGTGGGAGTCGATGAAACGCCCATTCGTGTGCAGTCCGCTGAGCTTCTGCTCTTCGGGCAAAAGCCAGACGACGAACTTTTCAAAGCTGCATCTGAACGGGCCTCGAGCAATCTCAAGCCCAATAGTGACATTCACGCCACAGCAGCCTATCGCCGGACCGTCGCTGGCGTGTTGGTCAAGCGCGCACTGACCCTGGCCACGGCCCGCGCATATTCGCATCTACCAGAGAGGTAATCTATGAGTGATTCTTCTGTTCCCTTGCCAGAACAACGCCAGCTTCATCTGACAGTCAACGGCATAGCCTATACCATCCCGGTCGAACCTCGCTGGCTGTTAAGCGATGTCTTGCGCCATAGCCTACATTTGACCGGCACGCACGTTGGCTGTGAGCATGGGGTCTGCGGAGCCTGCACCATACTATTCAACGGGACACCAATTCGTTCATGCCTGATGTTCGCCATTCAAGCTGATGGCGGGACGCTGTTGACCGTTGAAGGTCTGGCTCAACCCGATGGCACGCTGCACGCTATCCAACAAGCATTCCATACTCACCACGCCCTACAATGCGGCTTTTGCACACCCGGCTTTCTCATGGCCACCTATGCCCTTTTACAAGGACAGCCCAATCCAAACATGAGTGACGAAGAGTTGCGTGCCGCTCTGGCGGGCAATCTCTGCCGTTGCACGGGGTATCAAGGCCTTGTCGCTGCCGTGCGCTCACTGCTGCAAACGCATGCACACGAAAGCCAACAAGAAATCCCTGCATTCACAGCAGGAGGCGAATAATGATGACCACACGTTCCTTTGGTAGGCCTGTCGCTCGTAAAGAAGACCCCCATTTCTTAACGGGCAAGGCCACCTATATCGACGATATTGAGCTTGCCGACATGCTCCATGCTGCCATTCTGCGCAGTCCTTACGCTCATGCACGTATTCTCTCGATTGACACAAGTCGTGCAAAAGAGCTTGCGGGAGTTGAACTCGTCTTGACGTATCATGACTTGGATGTAGCATTAGAACCATTACCGCTCTTAATTCCGCATCCCGCCTTAACGCATCCCCACACGCAATATGCACTGGCAAAAGACAGTGTACATTACGCGGGCGAGGCCGTAGCGATTGTTGTCGCCAGTGATCGCTACATCGCAGAAGATGCCCTCGATCTCATCGAAGTTGAGTACGAGCCACTACCTGTCGTCAGTCCATATAACCTAGATACGATTGTCGCTCCCGAGACGCCACAGATTCATCTCGATACGCCACATAATATCGCGGCCCATCTCGTACAGCAAGTTGGCAACATTGACGCAGCCTTTGCCAACGCTCCTCACATCTTTCAGCGGCGCGTTTTTATCGAACGCAGTGCCAGCCAACCCTTAGAGACACGCGGCGTTATTGCCCGCTTTGACGCTTTTGAGCGCATTCTCACGGTATGGGATAGCACACAGGGACCCATCTCTATTCGCAATGGGCTGGCTGTCCTTTTTGGTCTGCCTGCCGAGAATGTGCGCGTCACCACACCCGATATGGGTGGCGGCTTTGGCGTCAAAATCATGCTTTTTTATTCAGAAGAAGTCCTTGTACCACTAGCGGCCATGCGTCTAGGCCGCCCCGTCAAATGGATTGAAGACCGCCGCGAGCATATGCTAGCTTCGAATCATGAGCGCGGTCAGCTTCACGATATCGCGGTTGCGATGGATGACGAAGGACATATCTTAGGGTTGCGCGATATTTTCTGGCATGATACAGGCGCATATTGCCCGTATGGTATCATCGTGCCGGTCATCACCGCCTGCCAATTGCCCGGTCCCTACAAACTGCCGGCCTATTATTCTGACGCGACTGTCGTCTATACTAATCGCACACCCGTCAGCCCCTATCGTGGGGCAGGCAGGCCACAGGGCGTCTTCGCGATTGAGCGCATACTGGATTACGCTGCTGACCAACTTGATATCGACCGGGCCGAGATTCGTAGCCGCAATTTTATTCAGCCGGAAGAGTTCCCCTATGATCTGGGACTGGTCTTTCAGGATGGCCTCCCCACACTGTATGACAGCGGCAACTATCCTGCAAGTTTGCAACGTGTGTTGGCAATGATCGACTACGAGCATTTTCGCTCTCTGCAACACGATGCCCGTAGACAAGGCCGCTATCTAGGGGTTGGCATCGGCTGCTATGTTGAGGGCACGGGCATCGGCCCTTATGAAGGTGCGCATATTTCTGTTGACAATCATGGTCAAATTCATGTCGCCACCGGCGTCTCCTCACAAGGCCAGGGCCATCAGACCACCTTTGCGCAAATTGTCGCAGAAATCCTGAGTGTCGATATAGAGCAGGTCTCTATCACCACCGGCGACACGCACCGCTTTCACTGGGGCACTGGCACATATGCCAGCCGAGCCATGGTCGTCGCCGGTAATGCGATTGCGCTAACCGCTGAAGCTATTAAAGAAAAGGCCATCAAGATTGCCGCTTACACCTTAGAGGTTGCCCCTGAAGACCTGGAACTTATCGATGGGCGTGTGCGCGTCAAAGGCAGTCCCTCACGCGGTCTCTCACTGGCCGCTCTCTCGATTCTCTCCAACCCTATCCGCTACGCCTATGGTGCGAGTGCTGCCGACCTGCCGACCACGCTGCCAGCGCGCCCAGGCCCACCGCTGCCTCCCGGCGAAGAACCAGGACTTGAGCTTACACGCTATTTCAGTCCTCCTCATGCCACCTTTGCCAGCGGTATTCATGCGGCCATCATCGAGGTTGATATTCAGACCGGCATCGTCAAAATACCCAAATATGTTGTCGTACATGATTGTGGCAAACTGGTCAATCCAATGGTCGTCGCAGGCCAAATCTATGGCGGTGTCGCGCAAGGTATCGGGGGCGCGTTTTATGAACAGCTCGCATACGATGAGCATGGGCAACTACTCAATGCCAACTATCTCGACTTTCTGATCCCTTATGCCAGCGAGGTGCCACACATTGAGATTGAGCATATCGAGACGCCATCACCGATCAATCCGCTGGGTGTGAAAGGTGCGGGCGAAGCGGGCTGCATTCCCGTTCCAGCGCTGATGGCGGCTGCCCTGGAGGACGCACTCTCACCGTTTGCTGCCCACATAGATCATATGCCAATGACACCCGATGCGATTCTTACACTCATCCAGCATCACTAGTACACAACGTCGGATCAGTGTACGCAAGAGAAAAAGCTATCCATAGCGAGAAATGCATGGATAGCTTTTTCTTCACCCTATTACGTTATCACGCCTGATGCTTTTTCAAAAAGCGTTCGATGCGTACCAATGCTT
The DNA here is from genome assembly GCA_027311145.1 of Ktedonobacterales bacterium. Taxonomy (GTDB): domain Bacteria; phylum Chloroflexota; class Ktedonobacteria; order Ktedonobacterales; family Ktedonobacteraceae; genus DTNP01. Next base: position 12,790 of record DAICZM010000010.1, on the reverse strand, counting down.
CTTCGAGCTTATCATAAGCGGTGCAATAGGCGCAACGCACATAGTTTTTGCCGACTGTACCAAACGAACCGCCTGGCACAACAGCCACCTGCTCTTCAAATAAAAGTTTCTCGGCAAATTCTTCATCGCTCATGCCTGTGTTTTCGATAGAAGGAAAGGCATAGAACGCCCCATGTGGCTCACAGCAGGAGAGGCCAATCCGATTCAGGCCATCGACAAACATACGGCGTCGTCTGGCATAGTCGTCATGCATCATCTGCACATCTGTCTCTCCGTGCCGCAATGCCTCGATTGCTGCTTCCTGGGGAGCCGTGCCAGCGCACATGATCGTATATTGGTGTACCTTGAGCATCGCTTCCACAATCTGCGCAGGTGCAGCAACATACCCAATACGCCAGCCCGTCATGGCATACGCTTTCGAGAAACCATCCAATAAAACTGTGCGCTCCAGCATGCCTGGCAGCGTAACCATACTGGTATAGTCGGTATCATAGACCAGGCGGCTATAAACCTCGTCCACCGCGACAATCAGATCATGCTTAATCGCAAGTTCGGCAATGCCTTCCAGCTCGGCACGCGGAATGACTGCACCCGTTGGATTGTTGGGTGTACCAAGCAAAATCATTTTTGTGCGCGGGGTAATCGCGGCAGCAATCTCAGCAGCACGCACACCAAAATTATATTGCGCATAGGTCGGCACAGACACAGGTACACCGCCCGCGAAGACGATATCGGCCTCATAGGCCACATAACCAGGATCAGGCGAAATAACTTCATCGCCCGGGTCGATCAGCGTGCGCATTGTCAGGTCTACGCCCTCGCTCACACCCACTGTGACAAGTATCTGTGTGCGTGGATCATACTCAACGCTATAACGTCGCTGGAGCATCGCCGCAATCTCCTGGCGCAACTCTAACATGCCATAGTTTGAGGTATAGCGCGTATGCCCCTGCTGTATCGAATTCATACCAGCCTGCCGGATATGCTCAGGCGTCACGAAATCGGGTTCGCCCACTCCCAGCGAAATCACGTCGGGCATCGTGTTGATGATATCAAAAAATTTGCGAATCCCTGACGGCTTAACTGCGCGCACACGCTGCGCCAGCAATTCACGCTTTACCATATCCATAAATAAGTATCCTCTCATCTCTTAGCCCTGGTCGCTCAGCACAACACATCAGTATCGTTGCTACTATCACTTGCTACACAGCATTGTCAGCAGCGATTTGCTATGATACGCTCTTAGCAAAAGACAGTGTATGTACTGCAAATGTAACATAAAAGAGGATACAGCACAATGCACCAAAAAAGCCATGTTCCTGTTTCTCAAGCCAACCAATCGCACACGCCGCACATTGTCATGCTCGATACCGATATCGGGGATGATATCGACGATGCTCTGGCATTGGCACTGCTTTTAAAGTCTCCAGAACTCTCGCTATCAGGCATTACAACTGTTTTTGGCGATACTCGACGGCGCGCCCATCTTGCAGCTCACCTGCTCACTATCTTTGGACGGACCGACATTCCCATCGCAGCGGGCATCGGCACACCACTACAGCCACGCCATCGTCCCTCTGGCGTTCCACAAGCCGCGCTCCTCGATGAACGCGAGGAATTTCTCCACCTGCCCATGCTTAGCAAGCTCTCCGGCCCAGAACTGATTATCAAAACTGCCTACGAACATTACGGACAACTCACCCTACTCTGTATTGGCCCACTCACCAATATTGCCGTCGCGCTGCAACAGGAACCACAGCTATTCATGGCGATACGCAATATCGTTGTCATGGGCGGCACAAGTGGCGTTCCATGTGCCGAGTGGAATACACGCAGCGATGCCCGCGCAGCACAAATCGTTCTCAGCGCGGGCATCCCTATCACGCTCATCGGCTTGAATACTACCGCTCGCTGTCGCCTCCAAAAGCACGACCTGGAGCAACTACGTCAGCAGAACACAGCACAGACACAACTCTTGAGCAAACTGATCGAAGTATGGCAACGCCACCGTCCACGCGGACATGCTCCTTTACCATACCTGCACGACCCACTGGTCATCGCAGCCGCCTGTCACACAACATTCCTACATTTTGAAGAGATGACGATACGCATTCTGACACATGGACCACTCAAAGGCTACACGATTGCGCGTCTCTTCGATGGTCCGATTGTGCGTGCCGCGACAGCTGTGAATGCGCAACAGGCACGAACATGGGTGATGCAGCGTCTGCTCGCCCCCCTGCCTCCGTCGCTACATGCCCAGACCTCGTAGCTTCTCGATAATGGGCGGGAGTGCTTTAATAACCGTTTCTACCTCTTCATTGGTATTTTCTTTGCCCAACGTCAGGCGCAGGCTTCCATGTGACCATGCTGGCGGCAAACCTAACGCGACCAGCACGTGCGATGGATCAACTGAGCCAGAGGTGCAGGCAGAACCAGTCGAGGCAGCAACGCCAAGCAGGTCCAGATTGAGCAGAATGGACTCACCCTCGACACCCTCAAAACAGAAGCTGGCGTTGTTGGGTAAACGCTCGTTGGGATGCCCGGTCAGACGACTACGCGGGATAGTCAGCATACCCTCAATTAAACGATCCCGCAAGGCTATGAGACGCGGCGTGATCTGCGGGAGTTCTTCTTGAGCCAAGTGGAATGCAGTCGCCGTTCCCACGATGCCCGCGACATTCTCAGTACCAGCGCGCCGTCCGCGCTCTTGGGAACCACCTTGCAGTTGTGGGAGAAGGCGCATGCCCTGCCGCACATAGAGGATACCCATCCCCTTTGGGCCGTAAAACTTATGGGCCGAGAGCGACAACAAGTCCACATTCAGTTCTGTGACATTCAGCGGAACTGCTCCTCCCGCCTGCACTGCATCAACATGGAAAGGAATCTTTTTGGCGCGACAGATACGCCCAATCTCGGCGATTGGCTCAATAGTGCCAATTTCGTTATTTGCATACATAAGCGAGACCAGGACCGTCTGGTCCGTAATGGCACGAGCCACATCGTCGGGATTAATGCACCCATCGCTGTCGACGGGCAGATAGGTCGTTTTGAAGCCAAAGCGTTCCAGATATTGGCAGGTATGTAACACCGCGTGATGCTCGATAGATGAGGTGATAAGATGATTGCCTTTTTTTTGCGATGCAAAAGCCATACCCTTGATCGCCAGATTATCGCTTTCAGAGCCACACCCTACGAAGGCAATCTCTGTCGGGCGAGCATGCAGTAGCTCGGCAACCTGCTCACGCGAGCGGTCAATGGCCTGCATAGCGTGACGTCCCAGCGTGTAGATACTGCTGGCATTGCCATATTCTGTAGTGAGATAGGGAAGCATGACGTCAAGGACACGTGGGTCTAGTGCAGTCGTCGCGGCATGATCGAGATAGATAATACGCTCTGGCATAATGGTCTATTCCTAAAAATGGTGTGCTTGTATACGTTTTTGATTGATCTCTCGCGTAGATTATATCACAGATGCAGAGAAGCCTCACTGAGAAAGCGTAATGTCACCTAGAGACAGTACGTATGTGTAGAGCTGGGCCGCAGCAGCTTCGCCCGGCACAGGGTCAATAGAGCCATCGCCATTCAGGTCGCGTCCATTCAAGAGGGCATCATTGAGCTGAGCTAGTATTTGCAGCGTTTGATGAGGGATAGCAGCATTAAAATTTGTGCCAGAGACAAGTTGCAGTGCCAATGGCAGCATGGCAGCGGCCAATGTGTTGATAGTGGTAAGTGCGACCTGCACATGCGTCAGCGGAACTGATGCGACAAGGTGTTGCGCTTCTACTACGTGAAGCGTCCTTTGGAGCGCATCGAGATACCCACAAGGCACTTGCTTGGCCTGACAGGACGTTGTAGGAGCCAGCACGCCAAAGCCATCACCCTCATTTTGAATATTGTTCAACATGAGAATATTGAAATGTTGCACATCCGCCCCATTTTTGCCTTCTAAGAGATAGATGATACGGAGCAGATCGGCTTGCATACCTGCACTATCCTGCCCTTTTTGCGCGTCAAGCAGATTTGTCATCCAGCGATCCAGTTCGTGCAACTGCGCTTTCAAACCACTTAACAAAGCAACCTGTCCCGGTGTATACGGCGTACTCACAAAGAGCGGCAGCAGAGCCTGTACCGCACGCGCAGCTATCGCTCCATGCAGCACGCTTTGGCCTTTCGGTCTCACAGATAGCCCTTTGCTCGCCTCAACAGTCACCTCTACTTGAGTAAAAATCAGGCGCAAATTCAAATTAGCGGCGTTGAAAGAAGCCTCGTGTTCACTTAAAAAGGTTACACTACCATCATGCTGCAAGAGAAGCGGGCCAGTTGACAATATTTGATCGGGGCGATGTGGATTGCGCAACCAACCAACATACACATTGCCAGGAGACAATGGCGGTAGAGCAGAGAGGTGCAACGCAAATGCGTCACTCAGACCTCGCAGATCGTAAAACCATGCCACGCCACTGGGAGTATGGGCAATTGCATTGGCTTGCGCGGCATGAGAGAAACCAGTTATACGCGAAACAACCAACAAGAAACTTCCATTGAGCAACACGAGCGAGAGCAGCACGGCGACAAGCATCGAGGCTCGTCGTTGCCACCACATGCGTTGCAGAAAACTTCTTGGTGATCGCGCCTCTTTTCCTGGCTTCACCGACTGTACAGCTTCAACTAATTGCAGCCCTTGCCCACAACGGCTACAGAAATTGCTCCGTTTATCGCACAGAGCGCGGCAATTCTCACATAATACCTGTGCGGCCCCTGCATCAGTCACATCAAACGTCACTGTTACCCCTCGTATTCATCTACCTATATACAGAGCTACTGCGCTTTTTTCTTGAAGAACCCCTCATTTAAACTACCACTGCGATAACCCAACAGATCGAGCGTCACATAGAGATAGCCGATTTTGCGTAACCCATCCGTGACCTTGCGGCTGATCTCCTCGTCAAGCATACGTGACATTTCTGAGCGTTCCACCTCGATACGCGCTATTTTATCGTGATGACGCACGCGCAACTGGTGAAAACCCAATTCGTGCAGCAGTTTCTCAGCTCTGTAGACCATCTGTAAGGCCGCAACATCCACTTTTGTGCCATATGGGATACGCGATGAGAAACAGGCCATCGCAGGCTTGTCCCAGACAGGCACGCCCAACATATGGGCCACTGCTCGTATCTCTTTTTTGCCCATCTCCGCCTCACGCAACGGTCCACGCACACCAAACTCGCGTGCCGCACGCTGTCCCGGGCGGAAATCACCCAAATCATCCTGATTGAGACCATACACAATATAGCGCACATGATACGCTTTTGCGAGAGGTTCTAATTGTGTAAACAGTTCTGTTTTACAAAAGTAACAGCGGTTAACATCATTGGCTACATAGCGTTCGTCATCTAGTTCATGCGTATCGATGCGCTGCACCACAATACCCATCTGCTGCGCAGTAGCAATAGCCTCTTCTGTCTCCTCGTTTGCATAGGCAGGCGAAGCGGCAATCGCACCAATCGCGCGTTCGCCTAATACATCATGCGCGACTTTTAGCAATAACGCGCTATCGACCCCACCAGAATAGGCTACTAGCACCGCTTCCATCTCGCGCAAAATGGCTTGCAGCCGCTCATATTTCGCTTGGGTCTCTGTATCTAATGTTGCAACATCACCACTATTGGCATGTGGGGTATTTAGCATTCTTGAAGCTCCTGGTCTAATCAATAGCTTTGCAAGGGGGCACACCATTTGTATACAGCCCCTCTTTTTTGTGTTACGATGAACATCTGGACATTATTATAACACTTCGCAACAAACGGCTAACGCCACTATGCTCACTTTCAGCCGTTTTGATGGAGCATCACAGATGGAAACAATGCCATTGACAGCGGCAATTATCCTGGCGGCCGGCGGTTCTAGCCGGATGGGTGAGGGTCGCCATAAACTCCTGCTACCACTGGGAGAGCGACCAGTGATCGCACATGTCGTTGCCGCCGCCCTGGCATCGCAAGCCCGCCCGCTCGTTGTTGTGCTGGGTCACCAGGCCGAACAGGTACAAGCTGCGATTACCACACACCACGATCCTTCAACAATGCTTTTCGTCACCAATCCCGACTATGCGCGCGGGATGAGTGGCTCGCTGCGGTTCGCTCTGGCAACGCTGCAAACGTTAGAGCAACAGATTATTGATAGTGCTATTATCCTGCTAGGCGATCAACCCCTGATGACGCCACAGATCATCAACCGCTTGCTTGCGGAGCGCACCCGTACCCACAAGGCAATTATAGCCTCACAATACGCTGGACAGCGCGGTCATCCACTGCTTTTTGCGGCCACGCTCTTCCCAGAACTTCAGGAGATCAGCGGCGATGAGGGCGGACGAAGCATAGTTGCGCGCCACAAAAATGAGCTTGTCGTGATAGAGCAGGGCAATCTCCCAGCAGATTATGACGTTGATACCTGGGAGGCCTATCAGGAAGTCGTCACACTCTGGCAACAACAGCATGAGCAGTAATCAGGTATATTTAGCGCACTGGATGCCTAAAGAGAATGGTGATACAATGGAGATATCGGAACAGCAAGCAGCATTTTGGCGCACCTATAGCCGCCAACTCTCAAACACGATCCGCTACACAGAGGCACTCGCAGCGGCAGAGCGTGCCGTCGCACTGGCAAGCGGCACCGCAGAAGGGTGGTATATTCGAGGCACATGTTTCGCTATGCTGGCACGTTACGACGAGGCACTACAAGACTTTGAGCATACCCTACAACTCGATGCGCGCTACGTTCCCGCCTGGGATGGCAAGGCGTGGGTCTTGGGCATTCTGGGGCACAAAGATGAGGCACTGCTTGCCGTCAACACAGCACTAGAACTCGACCCGGACTACTTTGACGCACTGAAACGCAAAAAACGCCTGGAAGTACTCTAAATTTCTCTCGACAAGACATCCGCTACCAGCAAGACAATCTCTTGATGAATACGCTCCGGCGTCTGCGCGGCATTGACAACCTTAATGCGCTCAGGATAGGTGCATGCTTGCTTGAGAAACGCCTCGCGCAGTTTCTGATGGAATTGCGCATTTTCACGGTCAAAGCGCGTATGTTCTGCACGTCCATCGGTTCGCTCATGCACAATAGCGGGGTCGAGATCGAGGAAAATTGTCAGGTCGGGCGCGTGGCCCTGCGTGGCAAGCAGCGAGAGATAACTGACAAGTTCAACACCCACGCCACGTGCAACACCTTGATAGGCAATGCTCGAATCGAAGCAGCGATCAGTAATGACATGTGTGCCCGTTTCGAGGGTGGGCAGAACCAGTGTGTTGAAATGCTGCGCACGATCAGCCTGAAATAAAAAGGCCTCGGCCAGTGGCGTAATCACCAGTTCGGGATGATGGAACAGCAAACGGCGTATCTCAACACCCAATGGCGTTCCCCCCGGTTCTCGTGTATGCACATACACAATCTGTTGCGAGGTTAACCATTGTTCCAGCAGATGAATCTGCGTCGTTTTGCCAGCACCATCCAGCCCTTCAAATGAGATCAGCCGTCCTCTGCTCATGATTAGCGTTCGCTCTCTATACGCACTTTGTCCGAGCGATAGTCCTCATAATCCCAATCGAAATAGGGTTTGGGCAGCATATCCTCCGGTTTCCATTCATACTGGCTGCCATATTTCCCATGATACTCCTTGAGCGTCTCTCCAACATACTCGAAAGTGATCTGGCAGATGCGAAAACCGACGGGAACCTGGATCGCTGTTTGCGTGTGATTGCTGATCTCCATCGTCCAACGGCTAATATAACCCACATCGCCCACGCCTGCGCAACGGCAGACCGAGAGGCCTGAACGCGCAACAGTGCTACGCGAGTACATCTTGCCCAAATAGCCGTTATGGCCACCGATAATTTCTTGCGTATGGGCCAGAATGGTCGTGCCGGGTCGAATGGCAATCACGCCATTGCGTGCGCGTCGAGCTTCCCCCCAGTAGTGGCGAATCTCTTCGGGGTTATCCAGATGCATTATTTCAACATTCGCATCGCCCTGAAAGTACCACTCGCCGAGACGACAATCATAGGAATTTGTCCCCAGATGTCGCTCGTTGAACGGCTCAATCACGAGATTGCCGCTCTTCATCTCTTCCAAAATACGCTTATCGGATAATAACATGGTCAATCGGCTCCTGACTTGGCTTAGATGAGACATAAAATATAACTCATTATAACCTAATTTTGCCGGTCCGGCCTAATCTCACTACTCAGTCACCCGAAACGTTTCCTCTTCCCCTTCATCAAACGCCAGTGGTAAGGTGCGCGCCATGCTCACATTCTCCCAGATGTGTTGCATAAGTTGGTGCATCGCGCTTTCTTGTGCCAACGCATGTTGAAAGGGGAAGAAAGCGCGATCATCACTATGGCGATGAATCCAGCGACTAATAATATTAATCTGATCGACTTCGGCCTTACCAACCACGCTCGGCGCCCCACCCATTGTTGTAGCAACGGCAAGCAACTCGCGTATCGCCATCTCTAAGGCATCCCGTTCATGTACGACGGCTTGTTGACGGACTAAACGCCCATGCCGAATAAGGAAAAGCTCGTTATGGCCTTCGTGCGCGGACGGGTAAACAATAAATAAATTATTGGACTCGACAGCACCTGTGATGAGTCGTTGCCCAAGCAAGACCTCATCGGCACTACGAATAGCATCGCGATACCATGCCGCACGCTCGAATTGCAGGTTTTGCGCAGCCTCATGCATCTGGCGACGTAGACGTTCCAGCAAATCACCTCGCTCACTGCCGAGAAACGCGCAAACCTGCTCAATTGTCTGATGATACATTTCTGCATCTGCTCCCCCACGACAGGGAGCAGGACAACGCTCTAAATGCAAACGCAGACACGGCTCTGACGGTTTGGCATCTGGTGGCAAAGCCCGTGTGCAGGTCCGTACAGGGAAGACTTTATGAACCAACTCGATTGTGAGATCAACGATGCGTCGACTGCGAAATGGGCCAAAATAGCGGGCCCCGTCAGCAGCGACCTCGCGTGTCGCATAGACGCGGGGGAACGCATGCTGCACATCAACCTTGATGAAAGGATATAGCTCGTAATTGCGCAATTGCACATTATAGGCTGGCTGCAACTCTTTAATTAGCTGCGACTCGACCAGCAATGCCTCAAGCTCTGAGCCCAAGATGCGCGTCTCGATCTCTTTGACGTTCTGCAAGAGGCCATCCATTTTGCGCGTGTAGCCCAGCGGTTGGCTATAATACGAGGCGAGGCGGTCCTTGAGACACTTCGCCTTGCCCACGTAGATCACCTGCCCATTGGCATCTTTCATCAGATAGACGCCGGGTTTGGTAGGAAAATCGCGCTTCCAGGCAGTGTCGAGGAAAAGGCTTCCCGTAGGGCGTGTAGTCACAGCCGCGGAAGGCACTTTACCGTCAGCACGCAATTTTTCACCTTTGCGTGCCGGGGCAAACTGCGAGATATCGCCACTCCAGGCAACAGGCAGTTGTAAACGGCGACGTAGATGTCCCAGCGTCACAATGCCCTGTCCCTGCGCTAATGCGAGAATGCGCAAGAACACTTCAGCGGTCACGCTGGCATCGCCTAGAGCGCGGTGACGATTGACCGTTGTAATACCCAGATGCGTTGCCACCATATCCAGTTTGAAGCGTTTTAGGGTCGGCACGAAACGACGGGCGAGCGGAATTGTGTCCAGACCATCCAGTGGAAAGGTGCGCCCAAGCAGCTTTGCTTCGTAAGCAAGAAAGCCACTATCAAAGCCGACGTTATGCCCAACAATCGTTGCGCCTTCAATAAAATGCAGAAAGTCCGGCATGACTTCTTTTGCGGTTGGGGCATCTTGGAGCATCTCTGGCATTATGCCAGTAAATTGCACGATAAAAGGAGGAATACGCCGCTCTGGATTGATCAAGCTCTGAAAAGTTTCGCACACTTGTCCACCGCGCAAACGCACGCCCGCGACCTCGATCACGCGATCAGGGCCAGGACGTAAGCCCGTTGTCTCCGTGTCCAGCACCACAAACTCGACATCGTTAAGCATTTGCTGCGTGCTACGCCATGCCTTGAGCGACCAGAGCAGTTCGCTCCCTATACCCAGTGCGCCCGTTTCCTCAAAAATAGTTGAACTTCTCAGCGTTTGACGCAACAAGACCGTCCAGAGGGCCTGCTGACCCGCCGCGCTATCCGCACCAAATAGATGCTGGATCAGCAGGCTTTCAGAGACAGGTTGGCCGTGACTTTCCAGTAACTCGTGGGCACGTCTGAGTAGCGCGCCCCGCTGTGGAGCATTTTCGACGCTATCTGAACCCATACGTCAATATTTCCATTCATGAACTTGCCAACATGCACGTTAAGAAAAAATTAGATCATATGTGCGAGAATAGCACGAGCGCAACCATTTGGCAAGGGTAGAAGGACTAGAAGACCTGACGGAGGGCTTCATCCTTCCCAACCTGTTGAAAATAAGCTTGAGAAGGATGAAGAGAAATGGAAATTGCTAGCTTTGAAAGGCTCTGAGGTGATCGCGGATAAACTGCTCGAACGTAATTGGCTCTTTTTTGGCAACCCGTTCCACCGTATCAGTGACATACGTATCCAGATTTTCAAACAGCTCTATTACCCCTTCGGCCAACCATTGCGGCTGACCAGCTCCAAGGAGAATATGTTTGAACGTTGCAGGCGCAAGCTCAACAAAGGTGATAAGATGCCCCAATGCTTGCGAGAACTTCTCGGCCTGCTCACGCGATGAAAGTAGCTCTGGCCCTGTTAATACATATGTCTGACCTTCGTGACCAGGCTCACTCAGCGTTTTCGCAACAACAGCAGCGATATCGCGCGCATCGACCATATTAAACTTGAAGTCTGCCTTGACGGGTACCACAAAACGCTGTTGCTGGGCAATCATCTCGGCAGTATCCTTGCCCAGAAAATTTTGCATAAAATAGATAGGCTGTATAAAGGTAAATGCTAACCCACTCTGACGAATATACTGCTCAACCTGCCAGTGCCAGCGTGCAAATTGCTGCGGATTATCCTCAGAAGCTCCCGCGCCAGAAAGTTTAACAATATGACGAACCCAAGCCCGACGAGCAGCGTCTACAAAAGCACACTGCTGCTGCACCTGTACGGGAGATGAAGGTAAAAGGAGAAACGCGCGCTCAACGCCTGCCAAAGCCGCTTCCAGGGTTTCCGGCTTTTCAAATTCTCCTTGCACCAATTCAATCCCATTCGCCTTCAATGTACTCGCTCTCTGCACATCTCGCACCAGTGCACGCATAGGAACATGCTCATGTACAAGCAACTTGATGACTTGACTACCTATATTGCCCGTTGCCCCTGTAATCAGGATCATTTTATCGCTCCTTTTTTACTGTTATCTTTCTCATCTTCTACTGGCTGAGACTATCCCGTATCTGCCAATTCGGACTAGAGGCAAGCAGCGCAGTCACAACCTCGACAAATGCGCGCGTGGTCTCTTCAACGCTAATGTGACGCTCGTGTCTGCATATTTCCCAGACATGGACATCTGTAATCGCTATCAATTGCGCCAATCGCCGTACACGCACTGAAGCAGAATACGATACAAGCATTGGCGAGAAGACACGCTCGATCCATTGATGATGATAGAGCCGCCCAACCTCAGTTACCGCGCGTACAGTCGGCACATGAGCAGCCTGCTTTTGAAGATGCAAAATCAGATTACCCCACTGTTCATAGTGGTGTATCAGATTTTCAAGCGCCTGCTCAGTGTTACCGGTCAAAGCACGCTCGCGATCCCCTATCGCTCGCGCCAAAGCCTGTTCACACACGATGCGAAAAAGCTGTTCCTTTGAACCGAAACGACGAATGACGGTCTGCGCGGTGACGTGCGCCTGAGAAGCGATTTCGTCCAACGAAACCTGTTCATATGGCCGAGAGCTAAATAGTGAAAATGCCGCCGCCATAATCTGCTCTTCGGTGATCTGTGCAGCCTCAGCGCGTGCTTTCATCCGATAAGAACGACTAACACGTTCAGACGATTGGTCATCTTTCATATTAATGACATTAACATGAAATAAGCCCGTTGTCAATGGTTAAAGAAATGCCTAAACAATCCTCTCTCACGTGCTATACTATAAAATAGGATGATGACGTCTAGCAGAGCGAGGATGCACCATGTTTGAGCATTTTGACCATCTCACGATCACAACCAGCGGCGCAAAAATACACCTTGTCAAGGGTGGTGATGGCCCTCCTCTCTTGCTGCTGCACGGCTATCCCGAAACACACCTGATGTGGCACGCTATCGCGCCACGCCTCGCCCAGGATTTTACCGTTGTCGCTCCCGATTTGCGCGGCTACGGCGATAGCTCAAAACCTTTTGGAGAGGCCGATCATAGCACCTACTCGAAGCGCGTCATGGCACACGATCAGGTCGAGGTGATGACACAACTTGGCTATGAAGAGTTTTTTGTCGTCGGACATGATAGAGGCGCACGAGTTGCGCATCGCATGGCAATAGATCATCCTCAGCGCGTCAAAAAACTGGCCGTCCTTGATATCGCGCCAACCTACAAAATGTACACCACAGCAGATATGCAGTTTGCCAGCGTCTATTTTCACTGGTTCCTGCTCATCCAACCATATGACCTGCCAGAAACGTTATTAGGAGCGCAACCAGCATATTTTCTCCAGCAAGCCTTGCAGCGTTGGAGTGGTGATGCAAGCGTTTTCTCGCCTGAAATTGTCGCCGAATATACGCGTTGCTTCAGCGATCCCGCCACCATTCACGC
>DAICZM010000109.1:9507-11805 GCA_027311145.1 Ktedonobacterales bacterium | reverse complement strand
CAGGGCATACGTGGTGCATGGGCACGACGGACGCGATGAATCGGTCCCTACGTCTTTTCCCGTATTAATTTATTCATGTCCATCATCACACCTCAGACGGATTGCTCCTATTTAAGCGGTATTGCCCACAAGGGGTGTCATGCATAGGGTCGCAATGACGTTTGACAGAGCAGTAGAGACCGGTTGATCGCGTCCATACAAATGACGGGCAGCATTTTGTTCAATCCAACAATCGATCATTACATGTTTTTACGGGTATTTCGGGGAAAAATATCATCGCCCCATGCGGTCAATCTACCGCAAACTGTAACGGCTTGGCGCCGTCATGCGTACCAACCAAGAGGATTGACTGAACTCCCTCATTTTACAGGTATCACATCCTACCCCTCTAGTGCCTGTTTGCCAAGCATGGCAATTGTCACATCATCCATCGGCGGATTGGAGAGTCCAGCGCGCACGTCACGATAATAACGCTGCATTGGCGATTGCAACGAGAGAGCGGCAGCACCAACAAGACGCATCGCCAGGTCAACCGTTTCAACGGCATGGTTCGTCACCAGATATTTGACGGCGGCACAATCGCTGGCCGAGACGCTGGCGGGATTACTCGAGAATTGCGCAGAGAGACCGTAGAGCAATGCACGGCTCTCCATCAATAGCAGTTCCATCTTAGCTGCCTTCTCCTGAATATGCGGCACACTGGCAATTGACTTCTCCAATGAGTTAGGACGCCGCTGGCGAGCAAAACGGATCGCCTCGTTGCGCGCGCCTTCCGCGATACCATGATAAACAGCAGTTGTCACCATCTGCCATGCGGCAACCTGATTCTGGACAGCAGGATTGGTCGGGATGTGCGCATCGACATAGTAATTGGCAGGCACATGTACATCCTCAAGAATGAGATCATTGCTGCCAGAACCACGCATGGCAACTGTATTCCAAGTGAACTCAACCCGTACACCAGGCATAGTGTGCAACACCAGCATAGTACCGCGCTCACTTTTCAGCGGGGGCAGGTTGGTGTCAGTTCCCGCCTCGTCTACAAGCATACAATTTACCAGAAAATGCGTGAGAACTGGGCTACCGGTTGTATATGTTTTGCGCCCATTAACCATCCATGAGCCATCGTGTTGCCGTCGGGCCACAGTGGCAAAACGACCCCCACGACTAGGACTACCTGTTGCCGGTTCAGAGGCAGCGGTATTGATGATCGCACCTTCCTGGACAGTGGCCTGACAAATTTGCGCAAACAGCTCGTTTGGCCCCGTGATGTTCACGTCCAAACGGGCAATATTGGCAAGATGCATACTCATCACAAGTGCGGTTGCGCCGTCGCCCTGGGCCAGACGTTGCTGGGCCAGAACAGCCTCTAGCAGGTCTACACCCCAGCCACCAAAATCACGCGGCACGGGCAAAGTAAGATAGCCTGACTGCTGCAAATCTTTATAATTTTCATAAGGAAAACTGCCTTCCCATTCATGCTCGGCGGCACGCTGGGCAAAGGTATCGGCAAGTTCACCCGCCATTGTGACCAATTGTTTCTGACGGTCGGTCAGCGGGTACGCTGGAAAAACCATGAAATGTTTGCTCCTGATTGCATTGTTACTGTTTTTTTGCTCATCTTTTCATTGAGGAGATGAGCTAGGACAGAGACGCCACAAAATCGGCTATTGCCTGTCCAATCTCGTCTAGCGCGTCCTCCTGAATAACATAAGTCAAAATAGATGCTTGCGATGACATGCCGCTACGCTCACTTTCTTTTCTGACTAACAGAGAGCAGGCGGGAATGACCTTGCCTACTCTCTCCGTCACGTTTTACCTGCTTACACCGCTACAAGTGTCCCCGTTCAGCCAGTTCAGCCGCATGGATGATAATATTGCGCACGCGGCTACCGAATGAAGCAAAACGCTCATCCTGCGTCTGTCCACGTTTCCAGCGCGCATAAATCTGCTGAATAATCACCACCAGACGGAAATAAGCAAAGATCAGATAGAAATGCATAGAAGAGATATCTCTTCCACTCTTCTGTGCATAGAGATCGATAAACTGTTCACGACGTATAAAACCCGGAAAGACGGTGACTGTCGGCAGCACATTCTGCAAATCTTCCGGGTCATCGCGATTGACCCAGTAGCTCAGCGTGATCGCCAGATCGACCAACGGATCACCAATTGTTGCCATCTCCCAGTCCAATACCGCTGTTGGTTTGGTGAGATCCTCGTAGCTGAGCAGCATATTATTGAGCTTGAAGTCATTGTGAATAAGCGTCGCCGCAGGACTCTGCGGTACATGCTCGC
>DAICZM010000109.1:0-9497 GCA_027311145.1 Ktedonobacterales bacterium | reverse complement strand
TCAGCGGTTCGACCTGCGGAATATCGTCGGTTTGCGAACGATGATAGCGTTCAATCCATCCCTTGACCTGACGCTGGAGAAAGCTTTCTGGATAGCCGAACGTCCCCAAGCCAGCCGCCTGCCAGTCTACCGCATGTATCTGTACCAGTGTATCCACAACCATCATGGAGAGCGTATGGCATAATTCCTCGCTCGCTGTCACGCCTGTGGGAAACTCAGTGTTCACGACCACACCTCTGCGTCGCTCCATGATATAAAATGGTACGCCCAAAATGCTCAAATCACTGCAAAATACGTAAGGTTTGGGAGCCAACGGAAAGACCGGGTGGACCTTTTGCAGCAAGCCCGCCTCGCGTTCCATATCGTGAGCCTTTGGTGGCACAGGACCAAACGGCGGACGGCGCAATACACCCTCCCACCCGCCAATTCGCACCAAATAAGTGAGATTTGAGGCGCCAGAGGGAAACTGACGCACCTCTAAAGCCTCCGCGCTTAAGCCTGCGATATGCCCGCGCACATAACGTTCGACAGCGGATAAATCAAGCTCTTCGCCTGAGCGTACAACCATTGTATCATCATCGGCATGCATGCTTTGCTCCTGACAACTCTAAATACGTAGTGGGAATTCATCTTGCTAAGAACACTATGCTTCCATATTGCTCTGATTGTCAATGCTGAGAAAGCACTATATGCCATCTCCGGCATAAGCAAAGAGCCGATTGAGCGCATTTCCGTTCAATCGGCCTTTGTTTCCCCTACACACAGTCCGCCATCCCTATCTCACTTCTGGCCCGAAGTGGTTACGCAAATGATAGTCAGCTTATTTTATCCCAGTTTGCGGGTGGAGCGTCCACGTGAACGGGCCGGCGGCGGATAATACACGGGGGTTGTCGCAATAATATCACCAATGCGCAACTGCACTTGCAGATAGCGATTGACTGGACGATGATAGTGGGCAAAAAGCATCAGGCTATGGTGGGCGATGATATCGGCTTCATCGGTGTGGCGTGAAAGCAACATCTGCCCGCCAATCGTTTCCTCTGCCGTCGTCACTGCCGTCTCTTCGCCTTCTTCACTCATGATCAGTTTGCGCGTCTCGCGGCGCAATACATTGGGCCAGAGGATAAGCGCGATAGTCTGGCCTTTAAGACGTTGCTCTACCAAACGTTCACTCAAGTAGTTTGCCAGACGACGAATCGCGGCGCAGGTTTCATCCGCATCCGCTGCATGCTGGAGACGAATACGGGCATTCTGGCTTAATGGCGGCGCATCAGGCACAACCAGGCTACTATCCTCTCCACAGGCAACCTGATAGACCCAGCCGCCCAGACGACCCAAGCGGCGGATCAAACCTTCTTCGCTCAGTGCTGCCACTTGCGCAAAAGAGATGATCCCAAAATCGCGCAAATGGGTGACGAGTTCTGCAACAGCAACCGAGTCAACTTGCTCGCTTTTGCCCTCAACCTCTGGTGGATGCATGCCACTACTACTATTTTGCTCGTATGCCTCTCCCAGCTCTGGCAATGTTCCAGGGATACCATTGCCAGCCGCACGCAACTGAAGCATCAGCGAAAGTGGAAGGGTCTGCACAAACGAAGCCTCCCGACCAAACGGAATGTATAACACTCCCTGACGCCCATCCTTGCGACTCATCAGAGCCGCCAGTTCGGCAATGGCCTTCCCATTCGCAATGCCAATCATAGCCGTCAAGCCCATTTCGGCAATCTCCGCACACAAACGTTCTGCCAAAGAGACGGGCGTATCAAAAGACAATTCGCATCCACGTAAATCAATGAATGCATCCGCGATTGGCACCGATTCAATGATACGAGAGTAGGCCCGATAGCGTTCTTTGAGCTTTTGCAGAATTGGTTGGTAACGATCATGCGAAGCTGGCAAAAAACGTGTGCGTGGCGCGAGACGATGCACACGCCGTAACGGCATCCCCGGACTAACACCCAGGCGTACCGCTGCCGGCGATGCATCGATGACACGCCCCGGCTCATTGGGACGCCCTGTGCCCGTTCCTACCACAAACGCCTGCCCGCGTAGCGATGCATCAAACATCTCTTCCAATGTACAGTAAAAATGGCGAATGCGCACATGCATCACGCCCTGTCGCAAACGCGCTCGCTCCGCTGCACGTGCTAGCTCTTGCGCATGTAGTGCCTGTTCTGGCTGATCTTCCCGTCCCACAAGCTGCGAGGCCTCTGCCAGATGCTCTTCGCCCTGTTGAGTTAATTTTGCAAAAGGATGAACATTAAACTGCTGCATAGTCGCCTTCTACCGTATATTCTAGCCCTGAAAACATAGCTCATTCTATTCCTGAACATAAACCAATAGGTAATATGTGTATAGACGGGTATCCACTGCGCTGAATAACGTTTTCTCCAACGATTTTTCGCTCGGCCTACATCGCTCCATAAAACTACTTCTACATTCTCTCACACGTGCGAAGGGTTGGTCTCATCTCTAACGAACGTATGATAATCTGACAGTTTGCACATAAGAATGAGGTATTTTCCCTCCTACATTTTCTCTCTCTCGCTGCTTTCTGTCAAGCAATTCTGACATATCCAGATAATTATGTTCAAGCAGTACAATAGAATTAGGGGAGCTTTCTGGTTACGCTCAATGCCTACACAAGCAGCACATTTTATGGAAGGATTGTTATGAAAGGCTCACATATTAACGATGACCAACTCCATCAGCAGGACGACCTACACCAGAACAGCGATCACATGCCATTACCTTCTTCAACACGCGAGTTCGCCTGGATCGCCCTCGTCTCTGCCCATTTACAGAACTACTACCAGAACCGTATTCATGCTGAAGATATCCATATCCTCTACTTCAGTCTTCAGCAGATTTTTTCGCATATTACATGGCTCTATCAGCATGGTTTACCCATTCTCAGTCATGAGACAACAACACCGTTTCGTGATCAGTTAGCCCATCAATTTGCTTGCTGGCAACACTTACGCGCACTGCTACACACGCTAGAACGTCTCAAAGTCATTGCGCATCTGCTGAACGTGACCACAATGAGTATTATCCACACCTTGAACAATGTGACACCCCCAACATATGAACAGGCAACTTCTTCTGCACCTTTTACACATTTTGCACAAGAAGAAGAAGCATGGACCAAAGCTTTTCAAGACCTCGGCGAACACCTGCGCGACTGGCAACGCAATTATACCGCATGTAGTCCCTTCAGCACACAATTCTCACCGCTAGCCCTGCCCGCATCTTCACTAGAAGTGATCGATAGCTCTTTTGATGCCCTCCTGATCCACGGCAGCACGCTCTTTGGCGATGTGCTTTCCGATTTGCGCGCCACAAGTATTGATGATGATGAGGCTCTTTCCACCTGTCTGCTCGACCTCCTACAGCAGAATGATGCGCTACTGATTGCAACCGATACTGTCATTGAGCCACTCAACGCCCTACTACAATATCATGCAATCACAGCCGTACTGCGCTGATCTTAACCACAAAGCGCAACTCTTAACAAAGATACAACCTGTTTCGCGCCTATTTCTCAGCCTTTATTCAGTAAAATAGAGTAACAAAAGGATTTGCACTGAAATTTTATTCCTGGGATAGAGGGAGATGTGAGATGCGTACCGAAACGGATGCTCGTTCCATAATCGCACAAGAGTTGTATACAAGAAAAATACCGACAAACGCAAAGATAGCGACATTTTCAACACTGATCCATTTTTTTGAGCAAGCGGCGCAAATCAGTGGACAGAAGCTTGCAGTTGTCACTATCATATTGCAATTCGAGCAAGAAGAAAAACCAACAGCACGCTATGCTCAAAAAATTGAGAGTAGTATCAACTATTTTCAAGAGCTTTTACGCCCACTTGTGCGTAAAACCGATAGTATATTACTTTTCAAACACACATTCTATTTTTTATTGCTCGATGCGACACTCGCTGGCGCAAACATTGTCCAATCGCGTTTATGGAATGCTCTCCTCTGGCGTACACACGACATGGACGAGATAGCGATTCTCCGCCCGCAGCAAATGATGCTTGGCTATAGTGCCTATCCAGAACCTTCGACACAAGCGCAACAGTGCCTGGAAGAGGCGAGTCAAACACAACGGCATTTTGCAATTCTCAAAGAGAAAAGTGTATATTTACCAGCTACGCTCCCTGTCTCAAACAACGAAGATGAGCTATCTCGCCAGGCACAACAATTTGGTATTCCCTATCTCTCTCTGTTGCCGCGCACGCTTCCAGCACGCCTTCAACGGATTATTCATCCCAAACTAGCACAGGAATTGCAATGCTACCCACTGGGACGCGAAAAGGATGTTCTCACCGTTGCCATTGCCAACCCACAAGACCGCACAACACTTGACCGTCTGGCCCAAGAGACTGGCCTGCACATCTTTCCCGTTCTAGCTCCTGCACACGAGCTACAAACCGTTCTAGCACAGCTCGTCTAATTGCCATTATTTCTTGCGGTTGTTATAATGGTCAAGAATTCGCACAACGCTTATTCAGGAACAGAGAGGAATGATACACACATGAAGATATTAGTGACTGGTGGGGCAGGGTTTATCGGTTCGCATATTGTGGATCAATGCATAGCAGCAGGTCATGAGGTTGCGATTGTAGACAACCTCTGGGATGAAGGCGGCGGCAAACTCACCAACCTAAATGAGCAAGCACGCTTCTATCGAGCCGACATCACCGATGAAGCAACGCTAAAGCATGTCTTTGACGATTTCAAACCTGAGCTTGTGAGCCATCAAGCAGCACAACATAGTGTCTCAGTCTCAACAAAAAAGCCTAAGCTGGATGCGCAGGTCAACGTTCTCGGCTTACTCAACATCCTTGAGAATTGCACACGTGTCGGCGTGCGCAAAATTGTTTTTGCGTCTTCAGGCGCAACCTATGGCACACCGGCTCGCCTTCCGATTGACGAAGAAGTTATTCAACGCCCTGAGTCACCCTACGGCATTACCAAAATGGTGACAGAACATTACCTGCGCTACTGGCACGATGCCAATGGATTAGCCTACACCGCACTGCGCTATGGCAACGTCTATGGCCCACGCCAGGACCCCAACGGCGAGGCAGGCGTCATTGCCATCTTCGCCAAACGCTTCCTAGCCCACGAACCGATACGCATCGATTGGGACGGCGAACAGCGCAAAGATTATGTATTCGTCAAGGATGTAGCCCACGCGAACCTGCTCGCTCTCGATCACGGTGACAACGACATTTTCTGCATTGGCACGGGGCGGCCTGTCTCCGTCAATGAGATTTACCATGAGTTAGCCACCATTACTGGCTATCACCCAGAGATCACACACGCTCCTAAACGTCCCGGTGATATCTATCTGGCCTACTTCAATTCTATCAAAGCTGAAAACCATCTAGGCTGGAAGCCCTCTATCAGCTTTGAAGACGGAGTACGCGCAACGGTCGATTTCTTCCGTGTCTAACATGCAACAAGCATCGTATCCGTCATCCTTCACTACAAAAAGCACGAGGGGCAATTTGCTTGTTTCTCGTGCTACACGCGAGAAGTAAAGACGAACGCACGGTATCAGTGCCTACAGGTTTTTCGCATACTCACGCACCACACTACGCATATAGCGCGTGATAATATGGGCAAGAATCAGATGCGCATCCTCTTCTTGCTCAATGTTTTGTCCGGGTGCAAGTATATATGCATCTACAAGCTCTTTCAGGCGTCCACCATGCGCGCCTAACAAACCAACCGTAGAGGCTTCATATTGTTTCGCCAGTATGATCGCGTTCATCACATTCAGCGAATTACCGCTCGCACTGATACCAATCACCGTATCACCTGGTTCGATCAGATTAGCAAGTTGCTCAGCAAAGATATGCTCATAGGCAGTATCATTACTCCATGCCGTAATCAGTGGGACGTGATCGGTCAGTGAAATGGCTTTGAGACGTGGCGCACCCGGCATAATCGTGTTTTTCGCCAGATCAAGCGCAAAATGCGAAGCCGTGGCCGCACTACCGCCATTGCCCACCACAAAGATACGATGCCCATGATGATATGTGCGCTCCAGGATACGCAAAACGCTCTCAAGATGAGGCAGCGAGATAGCCTGCATCATTTGCTCTAATTCGCTAAAGTAGCGTGTGATCTGCTCCACACACATGCTCTCTTTCTTGCATAAGATCGTTCACCGAAAAAAGGCAGAGAACCACAGCACATTGCTGACCAAGCACAATCATACCTCTACTTGCAAAGGTTGATATGGTGATAGCCAGTGTGGACTGAAACTTGCCATATTTAAGACGACAGTTGCGCCTTGCTGATCAAAGTGGAAATTCATGCGTTTGAGGCCACGCTCTTCCAAGACACGAGTCACCGTATCCTGCGCTTCTTGCTTACAATAGAGCAATAAAAAGCCTCCACCGCCAGCTCCCGTGATCTTGCCAGCATCCGCGCCAGAGCGGCGCGCCAGTTCATAACACTCATCAATAAAGGTGGTTGAGAGATTTGGAGCCAGGCGTCGTTTTTCCTGCCAGGAATAATGCAACAACTGCGCAAAAGCGTCCAGATCGCCCCGTTCCAAACAAGCCTGCACATCGAGTGCCACCTGTTTAATGTTATGCAACGCTTGCAATACCGACTCATCGCGCTCTTCAGTTGATTTGCGTTGATGTTTCAAAATCGAGGTTGAGTCGCGTGAACTCCCCGTAAAGAAGAGCATCAGACGGCTTTCCAACAATTTGTTGACACTCGGATCCATATGCAGCGGTTCGACGGTTACACCCTGACTGGTAAAAGTGATCTTATTCAGCCCCCCTAAAGCAGCCGCATATTGATCTTGTTTGCCAATTGGCATGCCCATTTTGTTGATCTCGATGTAGGATGCCAGTTCAGCAATCTGTTGCTTTGTCATCGGTTGCTCGGTCAACGTTGAGAGCGCACGAACCATTGTTACGGCAGCCGCGCTTGATGACCCCAGCCCCGTGCCGGGTGGGACCTCGCTGGCTACAAAAAGGTTGATGCCACGCCGAATGCCAAAATGGTGCAGGATGGCTTTCGGCAGAGCCAGGTCACCATTCCAGAAGAGATCGTTATAGGGAGAATGGCGGAAGAGAGAGCGGTAATCGGCAGAAATCACTTGCAACTCATCCGAATCGTCGGTCGTGATAATGGCGTAGAAATACTTATTGATCGCCGTACTGACAACTACGCCCCCATATTTCGCGTAGTATGCTTCCAGGTCTGTTCCCCCACCACCAAAACTAATACGCATTGGTGCTCTGGCAATTAACATGTTTTTCTCCTCGCAGTAGTGAATTAGCTCTCATCCCACATAGCGATCACGCCTTCACAGTGTATGACACACATATAGATGTAAGACCAATGGCCTCTAAAAGGCTATCTGGTAGAATATGTCGCATATTCTACCAGATATTCTCATCGGACAAAAGAGATAAAACCTTTTGCCTTATCCCTATCTGTCCCTATTATACTACCTAACTCAACTATTGTAAGAGTCCAATGGCATTATGCCAGGGGAACACGCATCGCTGCAATCAGAACCTTAGCAACTTCTGGGCGCGAAAATTCACGTGGGGGAATTTCGCCGGCTTGCAACATCTGGCGCACTTTGGTCCCACTCAACGTCACGTGCTGATCGCTGCTATGTGGGCAAGTCTTGGCAGAAGCCATCGCATCACAGGTACGACAAAAGAAGGTATGATCGAAGAACATGGGCGTGATCCCTAACTTTGCAGCATCAAACTCGGCAAAGATGTAATGCGCATCATAGGTTCCATAGTAGTTGCCTACCCCTGCATGGTCACGTCCCACAATGAAATGCGAACACCCATAGTTTTTGCGCATCAGTGCGTGGAAAATCGCCTCACGTGGCCCCGCGTAGCGCATAGCAGCCGGTAACACACCAAGGACAACACGCTTGGCCGGATAGTAATTTTCTAGCAAGACCTCATAGCACTGCATACGTACATCTGCCGGGATGTCGTCACCTTTGGTATCACCCACCAGAGGATGCAAAAACAGTCCGTCCACCGTCTCTAGCGCGCATTTCTGAATATACTCATGGGCACGATGGACAGGGTTGCGCGTCTGAAAGCCCACCACACGCTGCCAACCACGCTCTGCAAAAAGCGCACGTGACTGCGTGGGCGTATAGCGATGCTCTGCAAATACCTGCGCTTGCACAGCAATAACACGCACAGGACCACCCAGCAGTATCTCACCCTGCTGATAGAGCACTTTAACGCCTGGGTGCGCTTCGTCTTCAGTGCGATAGACATTGCGCGCCTCAAGTGACTTGTCATAGCCATACTTCTCTTCGACCGTCATGACAGCCTGCAACGCGCCATCCGCATCCACCAGGGCCACCTGCTGGCCTACATTGATACGCTCAGCCTGCTCTGCCGCAACAGGCAAGACAATCGGCACAGACCAGGGCAGGCCATTGCTCAGATGCATCTCGTTGACGACACCCAGATAGTCAGCCCGCGTCATAAAGCCACCAAGCGGGCTATACGCACCGTTCGCCAGCATCTCCAGGTCGGCAAGCTGGCGCGAGCCAACCGTGAGTTGTGGCAATACGCCAGCACGCGCACGCAACGCTGCACCCTCGGCCTCACTTGCCAGATTTACGATCAGTTCTCCCCCATGTGGGGCAATCAATCCATCGGTCATAAAAATCCGTTTCTTTCCTACTCTCAGCAAGGTTTCCCGTCATTTAGAGGTATCCCAACGCACTCAACCGTTTCGTGACAACAACCGTCTCATCATCACTCAGCTCTTCCACTTCCAAATAGCCGAGTTCTTCCAGTTTGGCGATAATGCGGTTTGCACTCTCTTCTATCGTCTCTTTATCCGTCTCAACGATCAACTCTGGATGCTCTGGCTCTTCATAGGGATCGCTAACACCCGTGAACTCCTTGATTTTGCCTTCATAGGCCAGTTTGTAGAGACCTTTGACATCACGCTCGCGGCAGACTTCCAACGGGCATTTCACGTAGACCTCGACAAAGTTGCCGATCTCTTTACGCGCCCACTCACGCGCCTCACGATAAGGCGAGATGGCTGCTGAGACACAGGCGACACCATTATGCGTAAGCAAACCACACACAAAGGCGATACGCTTGATATTGATATCGCGGTCCTCACGGCTAAAACCCAGACCTTTGCTCAGATGGGTACGCACAACATCACCATCCAGAATCTCGACATTGCGCCCTCGCACACGCAACCGTTTCTGTACGGCCTCCGATAGCGTGCTTTTGCCCGCCCCCGATAGGCCCGTAAACCAGATCGTAAATCCCTTGTTCGTCATGTATTCTCTCTCCTCTAAAAATTTGTGTTAAAATGCCTTCCCTTGCATATCAGCAGGGACAGGCACACCCAATTGTTCAAGAATAGTGGGAGCCATATCCATCAGTTGCAGGCCTGTCAGTTCGCGCCCACCCGTTCCCTCGTGTACAGCGGGATCATGCTTGACA
>DAICZM010000108.1 GCA_027311145.1 Ktedonobacterales bacterium | reverse complement strand
GATACACTCACACCGGTTGCCATCCCTCTGCCGATAGTCTACAATATTTTTGAGCAGATGCATTGTTGCTATTTCAAGGAGATGGAATAAAAGATGAACAAACGAACACAGGTAGGAATTATCGGGGCCGGACCCGCTGGCTTACTGCTCGCACTGCTTTTAGCCAGAGAAGGCATTGATTCGATAGTCCTTGAAAAACGCAGCAGAAAAGATGTTGAAGCGACCATCCGTGCAGGTGTGCTTGAGCAGGGCACGGTTGATCTACTCATAGAAATGGGCTTGGGTGAGCGGATGCAGCGTGAAGGGTCAGTGCATCACGGCATCGAACTGCGCTTTGATGGCGTGGGACATCGCATCCCCCTTACCGAATTAACAAATGGACATGCCATCACGCTCTATCCGCAGCATGAAGTGCTAAAAGACCTAGTCGCGGCACGTCTTGGACAGGGAGGAGAGCTTCTCTTTAATGTGGAGCATGCGCAGCTATTTGATGTCAATTCTTCTCAGCCTCGCATCCACTATACGCACGAGCATGAAACAGTAGAATTGCAGTGCGATTTCATCGCGGGCTGTGATGGCTTTCACGGGGTGTCACGCACTGCCTTACCACAGTCTATTAGCACCATATTTACACGTTCCTATCCTTTTGGCTGGCTGGGCATCTTGATGCAGGCTCCGCCCTCCGCCGACGAATTGATCTACGCCTATTCCGAACGTGGTTTCTCGCTGGTCAGCACGCGCTCACCAGAATTGCAGCGCATGTATATTCAGTGCGACCCGCACGATCACATTGCTCGTTGGTCCGATGAGATGATCCTTGAAGAGCTTCAAGCGCGTCTAACAACCATCGACCCCTGGCAACTACGCATTGGGCCGATCATCCAGAAAAGCATTCTGGCAATGCGCAGCTTTGTGATCGAACCGATGCAATATGGCAGATTGTTTCTCGCGGGCGACGCGGCCCACATCGTCCCACCTACTGGAGCTAAAGGACTCAATCTGGCGGTCGCCGATGTTCGACACCTGGCGCACGCCCTTACCGCCTTCTACCAAAAACAACGCAATGATCTTTTAGAGGCATACTCCGCGACATGCTTACGACGTGTGTGGCGCGCAGAACATTTTTCCTGGTGGATGACCTCAATGCTCCACCGCTTCCCTGATGATGATCCATTCCAGCAACGCATGCAGCGCGCACAGCTCGACTATACGGTTCGCTCTCGTGCCGCCGCGATAAGCCTCGCCGAAAACTACATTGGCTTGCCTTTGGACTGGTAGGCCACATGCGCAGAAAAACGGACATACTTTTATCTAGATACTAGCACGCGTAACAGCATTTCATTCTAGTTACAGAGTGCTAGTGTTTTATTACCAAAGGGATATATAACTTATGCGTAACCCTATAACAAGATATCAACTGGACACCAACGCCGCTCCTCTTAGCGAAACAGCCCAATCTCCCTCTCGTGTGATACAGGCCATAAAAAAAGTTCCAGAGATTACTGTCTATTTCTGGATTATTAAGTTATTAACAACCGCGATGGGCGAAACAACCTCCGACTATCTTGTCCATCAGTTCGACCCCAAAATAGCGGTCGCCCTTGGTGGTCTTGGCCTTGTTATTGCGCTAGCCCTTCAATTCTCAGTCCGTCGCTATATAGCATGGATCTACTGGTTAGCCGCAATGATGGTTGCCATCTTCGGCACGATGGCTGCCGATGTGGTCCACGTGGTGCTTGGAGTCCCCTATCTCGTATCAACCGTGTTCTTTGCAATCACGCTTGCCGCCATCTTCATCGTTTGGTATATGAGCGAGAAAACCTTGTCTATTCATAGCATCTCTACCCGTCGCCGCGAAATCTTTTACTGGTCGGCCATCATGGCAACATTTGCGCTGGGTACGGCGACGGGGGATATGACAGCCAGCACCCTCCATCTGGGGTATTTCTCATCGGGACTGCTTTTCATCATACTAATCGCCATACCAGCCATTGGCTACGCACTCGGCCTTAACGAGATTTTGACCTTTTGGTGCGCCTACATCCTCACACGCCCACTGGGAGCTTCGTTTGCTGACTGGTTTGGCAAGCCGCCCAGTCTCAGTGGCATTGGACTGGGGACAGGCTTGATCAGTGTCATCCTGACCATTTTGATTATTGGCTTCGTTGGCTACTTAACAATCACGCGCAAAGATATGAAGAGTACAGAGCTGTAAAAACCCGTAGTGACACGATCATCGGTCCCTACGGGTTTTTACAGCTCTGCGTATAAGGAAACGCTACCACTTTAACGCAGTTTTGCTCCACAACTACGGCAATAGAGCGCACCTGGGCGTAGCTCATTGCCACAGTTGGGGCAACGTACTCCCGCTTGTGGAGCCGCTCCCGTCGGCGGCATACCCGGTTGCACAGGTTGCGTATAGGGTACGACAGGTGGCGGCGCATAGCTTGAAGTCGGAGCAGGAGCAAACTGATCAGCTGGATAGTTCTCTTTCTTGATCTCCTGCATCTGCATATTGCGGTTGTTTACATCATGGTCAAGCTCCATCATACTCGCACAGAGACGCGAAAGACCCGGATCAACGAGCTTACCCTGCTGATAGAGCTGCATGGCTATTTGCGCCAATTCGTTGAGCAACTGAGTGCGCTGCTCCATCAATTTATCAATCTCGCTCTGCTTGCTGCGCACGCGCAATTGCTTTTGTGCTTCCCAACTCGTACGACTGACAGCAGAATTCACAAAGTTTTTCGCCGACTCTACAAAATCGTTCATAGCCTGCCTCCCTAAATACTGGTTGGGTTCGTCATAAACACCAACAACATTTTTATTTCTATTATCTATCTATAGGCGGTCATTCCGCCATATAATCTGCTCTTACTGCATGCGGATGAATACGAATTTCCTCTAATTTACCTGTGGCACTCAATTGTACAGCAACCACATCAATACGCCAGGAACGTTCACCCCAGCCATGTTGATCCAGGTAATACAGAGCGAGTTGCACGAGTTTCCGTTGCTTAGTAGTAGTCACTGCCTCCTCAGGCAGACCAAAGGCAGTACCACGCCGTGTCTTCACCTCGATAAACACCAGGTCTTGTCCCTCTTCTGCCACCAGATCAATCTCGCCATAGCGACAACGCACATTGCATGCCAAGACATGATAACCATGTGCCACCAACTGCTCCATCGCCAGACGTTCGCCTGTTCGTCCCAAGCCTTGTCGCGCGGTCTTCATAGACACCACCTGCCTTTCCCTACCATAACTTACGTTGCACACCGCATTTTTGTTGTAATATGCTGGTAACAAATGGCACACATCGGTCCGAATGCATTGCAGCATTTAGCAACGTCGCATACAATCATCACAGGAGAACATTGCAGATGAGTACTACCATTGTTTTCATTCATGGCTCCGGCGATAGCGGGCACATCTGGCGTCTACAAACAGCATATTTTGGGGCTGCACACGCTCGTGCGCTCGATCTACCAGGACATGGACAACGCACCGACACCCTGCCAGATGCGGCCACGGTGCAAGACTATGCTCATGCCGTACACGAGATCATCACGCAGGAACTACAACTCACCCGCCCTATCATCGCGGGACACTCACTTGGCGGAGCAATTGCCTTGACGATGGCACTAGACTACCCACACGAGCTAGCAGGCCTGATTCTCATCGGCACAGGCGCACGCCTACGTGTTCACCCCACACTACTCGACAACGCACGCCAGATGCCACAACAGGCACAACAAGAAATAACGGCGTTGGCGGTAGCTCCTGAACATGCTGCAACGATGCCTTCTGCCCTCCTACAAGAACACAATCCCACAAAACCAATCATGCTTTACCGTGATCTGGCTGCTTGCAACATCTTTGATGTGATGGGAAGGCTCCATAACATATCACTGCCAACACTGATTATTTGTGGCAGTGAAGACCAACTGACACCTGCCAAGTATAGCCACTATCTACACACACAGATTGCAGGATCAGAGTTGCACATCATTCCTCATGCCGGCCACTATGTGATGCGTGAGCAACCAGAAGCTTGCAATCACGCCATTGAAACATGGCTGAGCCGCTATTAGCACTCGACGCTCTGCACACGTTCGTGTTACAATAGCGCAAAAGTTCTTTCTCACTATTCCAGATACCTGAGAATAGTGGTCCATTCAACATCGATATTTATTAGACAAACAACATATTACAAGAAGACTGAGGAGCAATTTGTATGTCAGGCCATTCTAAATGGGCACAGATTCGCCGTTCCAAAGGCGTTAACGATGCTCGCCGGGGACAACTCTTCACCCGACTTGGACGCGAGATAGTTGTAGCAGTACGAGAAGGTGGGGGTGGCGACATCAACGCGAATTTCCGTCTGCGCATGGCAGTTCAGCACGCTCGTGACGCCAATATGCCAATGGACAACATTGAGCGCAATATTAAGCGCGCACTCGGTGGGGCTGAAGGGAACAACTTGGAAGAGATCACTTACGAGGGCTATGGCCCGGGGGGCACTGCAATCCTTGTACAAACTTTGACTGAGAACCGCAACCGGACCGTGGCAGAAGTGCGCAATGCCTTCAACCGCAATGCCGGCAATATGGGTGAAAACGGGTGTGTCGATTGGCTCTTTGAGGCCAAAGGCGTGATTGAGGTAGACCTGCGTGGTCATGACCCTGACGAACTCTCGCTTGAGGTTCTCGATATGGGGGCGGACGACGTTGAACCCGCCAGCGCAGATGACGAAGTGTTGACCGTTTATACGGACCCAACAGATGTTGAGCGCATTCGTCAAGCACTCGAAGCCAAAAAATACGCCGTGTTAAAATCTGAAAGCACGCTGGTTGCCAAAACCAGAGTTGACCTGAGCGACGAAAAGGCCTCACACCAGCTGCTTCGTCTGGTTGACAAGCTCGAAGACCTGGATGATGTGCAAAACGTCTACACCAATGCTGACTTCCCAGAGTCCTTCGCAGCTTCCTATGAAGGCTAAAACATACCGGCTGCTGGCAAAGGGACCGACAGTGAGCGGTCTAGCACACATTGAGAGATGCACACCCTCCACCCACACTTGTTCTCAGGGTTGGGGGAGTGCCTTCTTGACAGTGGGCTACGTGCGCAAAGCAGAGGAACACACCGATGCATGATACCTTCAACCACGCACATGCCGAACCCCGTGTTGTCCTCGGCATCGATCCTGGCATCGCAATTGTCGGTTACGCTGTCATCATAGCACAGGGTAATACACTAAAAATGCAGATATGTGATGTCATCACGACCCCTGCGGGCATACCATTGGCGCAAAGACTCCAGATTATTTATACCTGTTTGGGCGAGGTTATCAAGGCACATCACCCCCAAGAGGCAGCCATGGAAGAACTCTTTTTTGCCAAGAACGCTCGCACTGCGATGACGGTCGGACATGCACGTGGCGTAGCAATGCTTGCCCTGGCAAATCATGACCTTGCCATCGCTGAATATACACCAAAACAAGTGAAGCTGGCCGTGACTGGCTATGGTGCTGCTGGCAAAGAACAGGTCGGAGAAATGGTCCGCATCCTACTTGGCTTGACAAGCATTCCTAAGCCCGACGACGCCGCTGATGCCGCGGCTATCGCCATTTGCCATCTGAACACCGCACAGTATACCTATCACTTCTCCAATCTCTAGCTGGGAAGTTAGCCGTCGCCCCGGCTTCTTCATGCTCTGCCTCTATTGGATGAAGAGCATGAAGAAGCTCTAACCACATCTCCTAGAAAAGGCACACAAAGTTACTGCTTTCTTGGATGGGCGTTTCTGCAAATAGCGAATAGAAGAGGGAAGGTCTGGCAAAATGATTACGAGTATTCATGGCACCCTGGAAGCATGTCGAGGGGACCAAGTCATTGTGCGCGTTGGAGGGTTTAGTATACGTGTCTTTGCTCCCTCTTCTACACTTAGTCGCCTGACCGAAACGGGGATGGAGGTTTCACTCTACACACACTTTCATATGCGTGAGGACGGCATTGCCCTTTATGGCTTTTACAGCGCAGAAGATCGCAACGCCTTTGAACAACTCATTGCAGTAAGTGGTGTTGGCCCAAAAGTAGCCCTTGCGCTGCTTTCAGTTATGGATGCACCAACCTTATACAAAGCCATCGCTGACGAAAATCAGCAACGTTTAGCACTAGCTCCAGGCGTAGGGAAACGCTTGGCGGCCCGCTTGATTCTTGAGCTAAAAGGAAAACTTCCCTCACTCGCAGCATTGGGGGGCGCGACCAGCTTGGCAACTGGCACAACAGACAAGGTGCAGACAGAGGTACTGGAAGCCTTAATAGGTTTGGGCTACTCGCAGGCAGAGGCACATGCTGCACTCGCTAAGATTCCCCAGGATCAGGAGATGACGTTAGAGCAACAAATTACGTTTGCTCTCCGTTCTTTTGCACGTCAGTAACATCACTGGCGTATTATCTTGATAATGAGGTTTCTATGGTAACGGAAGAACGATTACCGCCCGCGTGTGCGTTTGCTGCATCCGTGCTGGCTGAGTATGCCGTAGACCCTGACGCCGTACCAGAAGAGGCGGTGGAAGCGGCACAGCAACACATCGCCACCTGTGCGCGCTGTGTCCAGGCCAATGCTTCCAGCTCAGGAACGCGCAAAAAAAAGCGGTTGCGCCGCGTCGCTGAAACAACTCCGCTTAACGGCACAACACAGACACTTGTGCAAGACCCACCTGCTTTTTCCGATGCAGATAATGTTTTTATAGCTTCTCCATCATCTCCCCTTGCACCGGAGATGGCGCGTTCAAAGGCGCACGTGGCTCCTCTCGTCAACGCGGATGCCACTACCACTGCGCTCGCGACACAAGCACAATTGCACCGAGCAGATACCGCTACTACACCATCGCTGAATTGCCAGCAATGTCGGCAATTGTTGCCCGAATATGCAGAAGCAATGGACAGTGGTCAGAACGTTGTGCAGCTCTATCCTGACATGCAAGAACATCTTTTGGCCTGCGAGTCCGGCTGCCTTGTCTTGCTTGACCTCTTTCGACAAGAGGCCAAAGAGACCCGCAAATATCGTCGTCGCCCCATTCGCGACCCATTCAGCGCAATTGGATGGGAGATATCTGGTTTCTTCCGTACCGGGCAAGTTCCCATTTCGCCAAAAGCACTTTCTTATGGCACATTGATGCTCCTGCTTCTGATTGCTTCCTTCAGCACTTATCTAGGTTATCAATGGGAGTATGGGCGCACGCACCCTATCACCACTACCCACCTTATTCCAACACCGGATGGCATTGGTCTGAGCGATGGCCTGAAGATTTACGATGCCTGTAATGCCAACAGTTACCGCTTCAAGCGCGCCGCCAGTCAGGCAATGCAAAATGGGACAGCCCAACAAGCAGACTCGTTGCTCACAGCCGCCATGGCTGCCCCTCTGAACGACACCAGCGGTTGTAACGGAGCAGAAGCCGCCATATACCGCGAGGATTTGCGCGTCCGCCAATCTGGGCGTCCTTATGGCATTGTAATCGTCAGTTTCGATAGTGGTCCCGGCAATGCTGATCCTCAAGGGGGCACAGACCGCCATATTTTATATGCCGCCTACACACAAGAGTTAATCGGCGCATTTATCGGGCAACAGAGTTATAACAATGCACAGATGCAAACAGCCGATGCACCATTGCTCTATCTCGTACTCGCCAATACGGCAGGAGAGGAACAGGGCGCACTTCAGATCGCCAACACCATCTCAACAATGACCGCCAGTACACCTTTGCAAAACATTGGTCTACTCGCACAAGGCATTCATCCTTTACAGGCTGTACTAGGCTTCGGCCCTAGCAGTTTAACCCGCGTTGTTCTTCCTTTGCTTTGCCAAGCAGGCGTGCCGCTGCTCGTTCCAACTGCCACGGGCTTATTCATCGTTGACCTATTACAGCAAACGTCTCTTTATCGCCACTGCGCCCCTGGCTTTGCTTTTATTCGCTTCTCACCCGATGACGCCCGCCAGAGCCAGCTTGGCGCACAATATGCCTACAACCAACTGCAAGTTCATAACGCCGCTATTTTCTATGATCCCAGTAACCCATCATCAACAGATTCGGCGCAAGGTTTTATTCAGAATTTCGCCAGTTATCCGCATACCCGTCTGGTGGCACAAGAAACTGCGGTTGCCAGTGGCCTGCTTAGCCCGGATGGCAGACCACAGGCTCCGCGTGCCATTTTGCTCGCAGGGCTAAATGATGCATTACAGGCTAAACCACGCCCTGAACTGATCTTTGCACCATTGCTCACAAATGATGTGATTACACTCGCCCAAGCGATTGCCCGCTTGCCACAGAATCAGCAACCGATCTTAATGATTGGTGGCGAATTCGTGCAACCCTCTGCTCTGCAAGAACTCGTTCAGTGGTCACGGCAGCAACAGTTAACGCTACCACGCATCTTCGTCTCAATCTCGTCAGCAGCTCGTCCACCCAATAACACGCCCTGGCAAAAACAATTCTATGCCAGTTTTTGTACATCATTCGCCCGCCCTGGGAGTTTTTGTAGTGGGGCTGCCGCACTCGATCAAGGAGCATTATTTTTCGGTGATGGCATCGAAATGATTACGCAAGCTATCGGTCCGATCAAAACAGTAAGCGATTTTCCTTCTACAGCGCACCTTGTGACACACATTCTTGCTGAACAGTTTGATGGGGTCAGTTGCCCAATCTCATTGCGCACCAAAGACGGCGTCGTTATCACCAGCACCAAAGCTCTTCCTGTCATCCTCGGCTTACAGAACGATGGCAGTATTCAAATTGTCGGCTAACGCTGCTCCTCACAGGCTCTATGCTTTTGCAGGTTTCCACAATCGCATAGAGCCTTGCAGTAATCTCTCATCTTAGGTGTCTGCATCGGCTGCAAGATGATCCCAACTCCGTGCGATCAATGGCTCTCTTCTGCCATCGGCATACGTCACATAGCGACCCTCTTCAGCCGCACAGACCATGCCAATCACCGTCACAGGAGTCCCTGTCTGCACCTGTATCATCTGGCGCACCCGTGCCACATGCTCAGGGGCAACCGTGAAAAGCAGCTCGTAGTCTTCTCCCCCATGCAATGCCCAATCCAACGGGTCACGCGCCACACAGCGGGCCATTGCCAGCAAAGCAGGTGATACAGGTAACTGCGCAAGCGCAATAGCAATACCCACTCCACTCTGCTCACACAGATGCTGTACATCTCCACTCAACCCATCACTTATATCAAGCATTGCGGTAACAACCTCTGGCCCCAATTGCCCCAAAAGACGCCCCTCACGCACACGCGCCTGTGGTGTCAAACAACGCGCACGTACAGCCTGACATGCCTCTTCTGGATAGGCGAGCTGTGGATAAAGCAACGTATGCAAACCAGCAGCCGCGTCCCCCACAGTTCCGGTCATACATAAAACATCGCCTGTTTTTGCCCCTGCACGGGTGATAACATGCCCCCGCTCCACCGTACCCAGCAACGTGATATCTATGACCAATTGATGTCCTACGCCACTGCCCGCAATATTGCCACCAACAATGCTCGTCCCATAACGCACTGCTTCCTGGCGCAGACCCTCGTAGAGTTGCTCAATGACCGCTGTCTCCAAGTGCGGGGGCAGAATCAACGAAATAAGAACAAAGCGTGGTTCACCCCCCATGGCAGCAATGTCACTTAAGTTAACAGCCAGAGCCTTGCACCCAATCAGTTCTGGGCGTGTCTGTGCCCCCTGTAAGAGAAAATGCACACCCTCCACCTGGCTATCGCACGTTGCTAACAGCAACTGTTCTCCCCCCAAGTCTAAAATGGTACAATCATCGCCGACCCCCATCACAACCCCTGGTCCCTGTGGCAGTGCATGTGTCAAACGCGCAATCAGCGCAAATTCACTCAGTTTGGAACTATCCATCAGTCAGTTATCCTCAAAACATATCTCTCAGCCTCGCTCACACTATCATATCACTATTATGAGAGAGTATTGACACAATCGCTATGCGTGAAGGACAATAGAGGTGGGAAACAACCATTTTTTTGATGGAAGAGGAACTATGGAATTAGTCATTGTCACACTGGTGCAGACAAACCCGCAACGCGAAATGGATGTTGTAGCCCGTCTTCGCCTCATCGCTGATACCGTTCGCAATACCCAGGGACTTATCAAGGCGAATTTTTATCGCGGACGTGGGGAAAATGCCTATTTTGTCATTCTAACAACCTGGGACAGCGAAGAGAGTTGGCAATTAGCCCAGGAACGTTATAGTCCTAAAAATCTGCTCCTCAGCTCTGCGACCGAACTGCTTACAGCCTCACCAGAGCAATGGTTGATGACCTATCTCTGGGGCTATAGCCGACCTACAGCCATACCAACACAAGCCACCATCCATCTTGCACATATTCGCCCAGAACAAATAGAGCGTGTACATCAGGGCTGGCTCGAAGGCATGCGCCGTCAAGCGGCATATCCCCTACTGGCCTTTGCCTTCCTGGCGCGTGGCATACATGAACACAGCACGCTCACGCACACACCACCATCCGCCAAAACATCCGAACCTTCTGAATCACCCTACCGACAAGGCTCTACATTTCTCAACCTACTAAGCTGGGCAAACGACATGGACCGTGAAGATTTCTTCGCAGACCCTACCTATCGGGCCATTCAACGCTTTATTCACACAGCCGGCATAATCCAAACCTTTACGCTCGAACCCTTCTGAGTCGAAGGCGTTGCCTACACTGAAACCTATGCTCTCCACACTCACATCAATCCGATGAAGTCTCTGCAACTGGCTTATCATAATATTTTTTCAGCTCTGCCTGCAAAAACAGACGGTTTGCCCACATTGGAGCGGTAAAGGTATGATATTCGCCATCGCAGTGCGGAGCCTCTTGTGGACATGTTCTGTGCTGCATCAAACGAAAGCGCAACGTATTTCCACGAACTTCTACCCAGATATGGCGACGAGTATAGCCAGTGCCCCATTTGAACAGAACCATCGAGTCATATTCTTCAAAATGCCCCCGCCCTTTGAGCAAGTTCTTATTGATACTCTGCAACATTTCCGCCAGCCCACTCTCACGCAACACACGCTTTGCATTTTCGCGTATCTCCTGCTGTCGCGCCGCACGTTCCTGCACGCTCAATTGATCGAGATCACCCTCATCCTGATGCAGCATTTCGTTCCGTTCCTGACTGCTCTCCATCTTTCTGCCTTCGTTTATCTACTCATGCTCGCTCTTCACTTCAGCCCATCAGAGCAAAACATAGACGTTGCACACCATGCCAGCATCGCAGACAAGGATATCACTTGAACTCCGCCATCACATCCTGCCGCAGGAGTGGTCTCTCACGACAGGGATAATCGGCTTGCGCTAAATGGGCCTGCACATTGGAAAATGACTTCAAGGAGGGAAAAGCATGCGAATAGTCTTGAAAAGGACTGCGTTGCTGCGATGCGAGATAACACACGTTGTCCGAGGATTGCTTTGCTCGTCGTTTAGCTTCCGCAGCCAGGAAGCCAACCTCTTCAACGCTCTGCGGGTAATGAAAATGGCTACTAACGATACCCACCGAGAGCGAAACAAGCGGAAATTGAAAGGCACGTCCCTTACGATCTAAGCCACTAATCGTACCACGCTCACGATCTTCAGAACGATACAGTCGGCTACTTTCCTCCTTGTAGCGCGCCAAAATATGCCGACACAGGGTTTTTGCCCGATCAGGCGTTGTAATTACCACAAAATCATCCCCCCCAATATGGCCCACAAAATCATCCGTATTACCATATTCTTGTACAACGCGCTGACAAATATACCCGAGCAGCGTAATCATGCTATTACC
>DAICZM010000107.1 GCA_027311145.1 Ktedonobacterales bacterium | reverse complement strand
GTACAGAGCTATCAACACCGATAGTCTCATAGCCCCGACGAGCAAGGCGAAGTGTCGCAAAACCGAAAGCACAACCCAAGTCTAGCACCTTACCCTGTCGAATCGGCAAGGCAGCAATCGCTCTATCCCAACGTGCCATGTAGTTTCCTCCTGTATGTACCACGCAAAGCACGTGGCAACAACGCGGCAATACGGTCCATGACCAGCGCGCGTGCCTGCATATCAATCTCTTGTGTAGAGAGTGTCAAAGGCAATGCCGCCAAAGAAAATGGTTTTCCAAACGAGGCATGCAACACACCATCTTCTTCCCACACTGCCGCTGGTACGAGCGGCAACCCCAAACGCGAGAGCGCGTAGAGTGCCCGCCCACTCTCTGGCATCGCGTCAATCAGTCCATCCGTATTGCCCTCATCGCCTTCTGGCATCAGGAGAATACAGACTGATGCTCCATCAGCTCGTCTAAGAAGACGCATTATACGCAACAGTGTATAATGCGTCTTCTCACGGTGCTCTCTAGCAACCGCGGGTGGCGTCACGGGGATTAGGTCCCAGACACCTGCAACTCGTTCAATCAGCCAGCGCGTTCCTGGCACGGTAAAACGTCCAATACGCGCACGGTCTGTTGTCACTACATGCACAGGCATAGCGCGTTGCTGTGCAACCGCATCAATGAGCAGCGCGCCACTCCAGCCAATCCACAAATCAAAACGCTGATAATGATTAGCAAGCAACACAAACGATCCTTGTGCGGGCAATTGCTCTACTCCTGAAAGGTGTGGCACATGCGGCAATGCCCGCACCGCCAGCGCGGAATCTTGCATTATTGAGCGTGGTTTTTTCATTACGATTGCCTGCCCCATCTCCATAATCCACTGACGCGGCAACCGATAACGTACAGGCCTCTGTGTGTGCGCTCTATAGCTACGGCCTTTCCAGGCCAGAGAACGACCCGTTAACACGCGCACCATTGAGCGCAATGCAATGCCCAAAAACACCACCGCGGCAACTGGAGTAAAAAGTGTATACAGCGGCGATACCCCAAAACGGCGCGTCCAGGAACGCAGCCCTTGCAATTGGGCAAAATATGCCAGCGTAGCCAGCACAGTACGCTTCAGAGAGCGTTTCTGGATGCCCTCAACGAAGAGTGGTAACACTGAGGCGGCAAGCGAGGTACTGAGTGCCGTTTGTACACCCGTGAAGGGTGCTTGGCGCAGAAACAAATAGGCATTCTTGCCAAATCCTTCAGCAATCTCGCGCAAACTCGTATACATACGCACCGAAACCAGTTGCTCGCCGCGACAAGCTAGCGACGTCACACCCATTGCCTTCAAGCGCGTCGCCAGTGCCACATCATCAATCACACTCTCAGCTTGAGCAGCATGTCCTCCAACATCTCTATAGACATCTCGCCTCACTAATAAAAACTGCCCATTTGCCAGGGCGGCTCCATCAGAGGCATTCACACGTTGGGCCTGCACGCCCACAAAATACTGCTGATAGGCCAATGGCAACAACGCACGTTCCCAAAAACCCTCACACCGTTGACGCGCAAAGAGTGACATCGCTTTCAGATCGTGTGCCAACGCATAGGCCAGTACAGAGCGTAATGCCACTGGTGACAATGCCGTATCAGCATCCACAAAAAGCAACCAGGGATGACGACTCTCATTGGCTCCGCTCCAACAGGCATGATTTTTACCCGTCCAGCCCGGCGGGGGACCATCGCTATGAAGCAGATGCACACCACGACTCGCATAACTACCCACAATAGCCGCTGTCTTATCTGTAGAAGCATCATCAACCACCACGATTTCATACAGCGGATAGTGCTGTTCCACCAGAGAAGAGAGGAGTGTTGGCAAATTGCGTTCTTCATTGCGCGCAGGAACAATCAGCGAGATACCGGGCCACTTCTGTTGAGACAACGAAAAATCTTCGTGTACCGGCAACACTTCCGGCAAAGCCTGATAATTACGTTCTGCACGCATACCATGATACACTTGACCCAGACATACCAACCAGGGCCAGAGATCATCAAATACGGTTTTCTTACTCACGTCCTACTGTCCTTAAGTTAAAGTGATATGTAGCGTATGCAGCCCACTGGAACCACTCGGATAGGGACCTTGTGGACTCGCATCTTGCGCAATACCAGCCGCATCAATCATACGAGCAGTCAACTGTAACTGGCGTTGCGTGACGGTCAATACTGCCTGCCATTGCACCCAGCTATACGGCGAAAGAGCCGGAATATTCAACATCGCGTCCTGCCAGGGACCAGTATCAATACGTACCTGCACGCGTGCAAGACCACGCAGACCACCAAATGCGACACCAGCGGCTAAAAGATGCGTTTGATCCAGTTGATGGACAACATCAATACGCGCTACGGTATGAATTTCTTTCGCCTGCCATCCATTTTGCTCCCAGTAACCACTTACCTTTCCAGATGCCACAACAATCTCTTGCAACCACTTCACATTTCTAAAACCATACCAACCCGGCAAAAGAACACGCACAGGTGCACCATGCTGCTGCAATAGCGTCTCGCCATCCATGCCATACGCCAATAAGACCGTTGCAAGCGATGGCTCGGCCAGAGGAAACGGCTCGACATACTGATCTGCTCCTCGCAAGAGCAGCGTTGTTGCCGTTCCTAGCGGCTGCGCGAGAGCCAGCACATCCTGCATCAGCACACCTGACCAGTAAGCTGTACTCATCAAACGTCCATCGACGGCATTATCCACACAACGCATCGTGGCATAGTAACTGGTTCGAGGCAGCATGAGCAACTGCTCAAAAGTCAAGGTCACTGGATTGTGTACGAGACCACTAATGCGTAATTCCCAATCTTGCGCCAGCAATAATGGATCGGTCTCATCTTTTCCATTCACATAAAATTGGCTGATCGGCGTCACTTCTGGCACAACCCCCACGACAGGAAAACCCGCTTGACGCGGCGGTGGGGCCACAAATGCAAATAAACGACGGATAGGGTTGCCTAGCGCAAACAAGCGTACAGCCAGATTGCTCCAGACCTCATAGCTTCCCAACAAGAATAGGCTGCCTGTCACAATGGGCGTTCCTAACAAGAAGCGGATTACTTGCCGTCTTTTTCCCTTTTGCCCACGAAAAGATCGCCAGCGACGAGTCCACAACAATAGTGGAACACATAACACACTGGCACATACAGCAGAAAAAGCACTAAGCAGGTTCGTGGCAAAACGTGCCAGAGAGATGCCCAGACCCACTATCACAAGCGCAAAAAGCAACCAGCGCACGGCACGTAGGGCCACACGAGGATGCTGGGGCTGAGCCAAAACAGGCGGCGTGATGATGCTCAGTATCCCCACACAGACCATACTAACAGCAATTGCACCAACCAAGGCCAAGGGGCGCGCCAGTGGACCTAATACATTGAGAACAAGATGGGCTAACGCGAGTGGTGTATAGGCAATGACCAGTTCAATCAACGGCTCCAAACTCGATGGTTGCCCAAAAACAGCAGTGAGTAAAAAAGATGGCAAGAGGGCTAGCGGAACTGCCCACACGCCAGCTTCATACCGTCTATACACGTCTTGCCAGTTTACCATTGTAACCCCCTCACAAAAGATAGCCAGTTGTTGTTCATCGCGCACAATAGCGATCTCACCCAGGTACTGCGAGCATGTTTATTTCTATTTCTATCATACATGATGTCAGCGGAGCGAAAAAATGGTAATATCTCCGCCATTTTTGTCAATGTAGCGTTTCGCCGTAATACAAAAGAGGAATGACGATACACAATGCATCGTCATTCCTCTTCATACCTTTGACAAGGCACGAGTGAGAACTAGCCGCCAACATAGCCAACGATATCAGTGCCACCCTGTACAGCAAAGGGCGATACACCGTTCGTGTTATAGTACATTGGACGTTCTGCTACAAACACGCCACCATTGTTCAACGTCTGAACCGTCATCGAGAATGAATTGGCCTGACTATCGGTCCCCGCATTAAAATCGGTCTGCACCAGGCTGGCAACATCCAGCGTAAAGCGACTATAGCCGCCAACTGGATAATTGTAAACCTTTGATTGACCATAGCCATTGACTAGCGTGATATAGACGCTTTCCTGGTTCGCTGTCGGGTTCTGAATAGTCAACCAGGCATTGTAGCCAGAGTTGGCATAGCCTTCAGCAAAATCATAGGAGCTATAAGCCGCAGGACCGGCTTGCCCAATCACATCAGTGCCACCCATTGCCACCGTATTGCGTCCATTGGTCAGCGTATGATTATACGTAAAGTACATCTCGCGCTGCACCACAATATTCGCGCCCGTTGATTTGACTTCAACGGAAACTTCTGGCGTCCAGCCCGTGAAGGCATTATTATTATTAGCATTCACGTCCCAAATGGTCTGGCTGTTTGCGCCAACTGCAATCGTATAACTCTTCGTCGCACCCGTGCGCGACTCAAGCGTAATCGTCACATTGGCACTTGTCTTGGTGGGATCAACATTCGAAATGGTTAGATACTCTTGCGTGCTACCTCCCGTGTAACCCTCAGCAAAGAGCCAATCATTGGAGAGTGAAGCCACACCAACAATGTCATACGCCCCATCAACAGGAGTGCCATTCGTCATCGCCCCAATGAAGTACGTGGGACGCTCAACCATAATTGGCACATTTGAGACAATAACCGCTGCAACATGCGTGGGCAACGAGAGTGCGCCCGGTGCTATTGTGCCACGCGCATTCGGTGGAACATTCGCGCTCTGTGTCCCAACAGAATTACCACCAGCATAGTACGTGACTGTCACATTGGCGATAGCATTGTTTGGATTGAGAATAGTCAGGTAGGAAGTGAAATTTGGACCACTTGGCACATCAGCAAAGTAGTAGGTCGTGTTGAGATGCGTCGAGCCAAGCACATCAGTTCCACTATTGATCTGGCCGCGGAAGTTCACAAAGTAGATCGGACGTTCCGCTACAATCCCATTACATGTGGGCGTGGCAGTAGCATTCACCGCTACAATCGTTGCAACAGTCGCAGCCGAGCCAGCAGAGTCAGGATAGCCCAAATCATTATTGACTGAGGCCGTAACGCGTGTGTAAGCATTGACCGTGATAGCCTTGGTCAGGTTTGTCGGTACCCCACCATCCGGCGTATAGTTATACTGAATATTGACTGCGCAGGCATTGGCGGACGGATTTTCCAATGTCAGATATTCACGAAAACCCTTACCAACACGCCCTTCAGCAAAGTACCAGTTTTTATTGACCGGACCAGGCGGTGTGCTAGGCGGACCTGCTGGAACCGTATTGCCATTCCAGTAGAAATCATAGCGGTCTTGCGTGTTGACTGGCACACTGTTGACCCAATCCACCTCAAGGAACATTCTGGTATCGGATAGGGTTGCCAGGGTGGTCACAATAGTGCGTGTCGCCGTATTGATAATCGAACCAGAATTACCTACGAAGACATAGTGACCATCAAGACTATGGATCAGCCAACCTTCTTTCTGGCAATCATAGACACAAGGGGATTCTGAGCCGGCCATCGAAGCCACCGGAATATTGGCAACCTGTAAAGGAGGGTTATTAGGCAAGCCACTCACATCAAACACATGAACCATATTATTTGGGGAGTCAACCAAATAAATTTCTTTGCCGTCGGGAGAGAGTGAAATGCCATGGCTGGGCGCAGGAGAAGAACCGCCCGAAAAGCCCGCGACTGGAACACTATAGAGTACTTTGCCTGTTTGCAAACTACTCACCTGGAAGCCGAGATAGCCTGTCGCGGTTGTAAACACCATCGTCGCACTCTGGTTGATCACAAATGGGCGCACCCCCGCTTGCAGTGGACCAACCTGCTGCACAATTTGGCCTGTTGCTGTACTAGCAACGCGCAGATAATTATTGTTGACACCACCCAGGTAGACATATTGTCCATTCGGACTCATGTCCGTGTCATGGGGGGAAATGCCCGAAAGTGTACTGATCGTGCCCGTGACAGCCCCATTAGCTGTACTGACGATATACCAGAGACCATCTGTTGATGCTGCACCATCGGGCATATAAATGGTCTTGCCATCGGGGGAAATCGCCATGCTATCCACCCCAAAGGTAAATGGCTGCTTCCATACCTGCGTCTCTGTAACCAGGTTATACTTGATCAGCGCGCCATTGCCATTTATACCGCCATCGCCACCGTCACTGATATACAGCATGCTACTGTGGGGATCAAAGACAACAGCACGCACATTCGTTGTCCCGATCTGGACACTTTGCACCAGCGTAAAATTATTGTCCATATCATAGACATTCATATACCCATTAGGAAAATCGTAGAAGTAATGATGAGTACCAGAGACAACATTTTGCGTTGCTCTGGCCGGCACGACATACTTGAAAAAAACAAGCGACGTTGCCACCAACAGAAGCAAGAGCGGTACAACAACATACCACTTCTGTATTCTCTTCAACATATAAGCAAAGACTCCTTTTTGCATCCGCTACTAAGAGATCGATCAGTGATAGCGAGGGTGCGTTCCCCAACGTACTCCCTGCTATAGAGGAAAAAGTCACGTGACTAATGAATGAAGTATTTGCACCATCCCTATCGCTTTGATAGCATTTATCTATCTATTTCCTGCTATACTGGCCATTTCCAATATATGATGGGCACATATCTCATCTAACGTTTGCAACGTAACAAGATAAGATTGGTAAACATCTATAGGAATTTTGTGTAGAATCATCCCATACCTTGCAATAACCTCAAACCTTCAATACATGGGTTTGCCAAAATCAGCAGGCCAGTGTGCTATAATAAAGAACACAAAAAAAAGAGGTGATTTTCAAGATGGAAGCAGCATCGTTACCCCTTACAGGCAAAGTCGCGCTCGTCACTGGCAGTGGGCAAGGTATTGGACGAGCTACTGCTCTGCGTCTCGCTCAGGCTGGAGCAGATCTCGTCATTAATTATCGTAGCAATCGGGCAAACGCCGAAGAAACATTGACCAGCATTGAGACGTTGGGGCGTCGTTGTATCGCTATTCAGGCCGATGTCAGCCAAGAAGAGGATGTTACACGCATGTTTGCAACGGCCACACAAGCATTAGGGCCAATCACCATCCTCATTAACAATGCGGGCACAACACGCGATAAACTCATCTTACAAATGTCCCTTCAGGATTTTGAATATGTGATGAATAGTAACTTACGCTCCACCTTTCTTTGCACAAAAGCGGCTCTGCGTAGCATGATGAAAGCCCGCTGGGGACGCATTGTCAATGTTTCCTCTATTGCTGGTCTATTGGCTCCTGCTGGGCAGTCTAATTATGCCGCGTCCAAAGCTGCTATTATCGCCTTTACCATGAGTACAGCACGTGAAATGGCGAGCCGCAACATCACCGCCAATGTAGTTGCCCCCGGCTATATCCCAACTGAACTTACCTCAACGCTTACCGAGGCGCAACGCAAATTCGTGCTAGACGCGACAGAACTAGGGCGCGCTGGCACAACAGAAGAGATTGCCGCGGCAATCTCCTTCCTCTGCTCTCCCGATGCCGGTTACATCACAGGACAAGTTCTTAGCATCGATGGTGGCTCTTCTATGCATCTCTAGGCATCTAAACACAAATTTGTGAAACCTTATAGCAGCGAACCCTCTCTAAAGAGATAGGAGCTATTCATGGTTAAGGAGGGTTCTGCTATGGCATTAATCGAAACCGAAGAAACAAATCAATTTACCTATGAGGCATTTGCCGCACATCCATTCTATACAGAGATCAATCGTTCCCTTGTTCGACAAGCACTAGCCCATTTAGAGGGTCGCCCACTACACCAACCACTCACCATTGTTGATATGGGCTGTGGAACAGGTGCAGTCACGCGCCTCGTTGCTGAAGAGTTGGCCCGCCAGGGGCGTCTCGCACAAGCGCATCTGGTTGGTGTTGATCCATCCGAAGACGCGCTACGCCATGCGCGACGCGGTATGATCGAGATGGGATTGTCTGTCAAAGCAGATTTTATTCAGGGCGAATCGAACGATTTAACCACCATCATTCAAAATGTCGACGCTGCTTTCTTCTGCAATGCAATTCACCTTGTGCCTGATAAAGCAGAGGCATTTAAACACGTTATTGGAATTCTCAATCCACAAGGCATCTTTGCCTGCAATAGTGCCTTTTATCAGGGAACCTATGTCCTCGGCACAGAACATTTCTATCATCTTTGGATACGGC
The DNA here is from genome assembly GCA_027311145.1 of Ktedonobacterales bacterium. Taxonomy (GTDB): domain Bacteria; phylum Chloroflexota; class Ktedonobacteria; order Ktedonobacterales; family Ktedonobacteraceae; genus DTNP01. The sequence goes on along the minus strand of DAICZM010000107.1, from coordinate 3,681 downwards.
GCGCCATGGCGTGGTTACGCAAAGAACACCCAGAGGTACGCGTCTCGCGCGAAGCCAAGGCCATGGCAATGCAATGGCTTACGCCAGAAGACTATATTCGCTTGCAGCAAGAAACAGGCTTCTCCCAAGTAGAGGCCCTACAAGTTGATGTCAGTGTCTCTCTGCAAGCATGGCGCGATCTAGGCCACTATTGGCTTTTCATCGATGGCGCACTTCCCGGCATTCCGCTAGCCTTAGGCGCGCAAGCCCTGGAAATCGCCCTCTATCAGGCCGGTGAAGAGATGGGATTGACCACCATACCGCGCACCTGGTTACAGATGGTTGCCATTAAAGGATAATATCACGCTTTATCCGCTATAATCATACCATCTTCCATCTGAATACGACGTTGCGCGCGCGATGCAATACGCTCATCATGCGTTACAACAAGCAACGTCATCGCCGTATCTGCTTGCACAGCCTGTAGCAAGTCCATAATCGCATAAGCTGTTTCGCTATCGAGGCTACCAGTCGGCTCATCTGCCAGTAATATACGCGGATTGGCCACTAGGGCACGCGCAATGGCAACACGTTGCTGTTCTCCACCTGAAAGCTCTCCCGGCAAATGGCTGGCACGGTGTACCATGTGTACCCGCGCCAGCATTTCCAGTGCAGAAGTACGTAGCACTGTACTCGTCATATACGGTAGTAAAGGAGCCATCACATTTTCCAGCACGCTCAATGCTGGTAACAGACGAAAGCCTTGAAAAATTAAACCGACATGTCTACGCCGAAAGGCTGCCAACGCATTCCCTTGCAAGGTCGTCAACTCCACACCATTCACCTTAATGCGCCCTTGTGTTGGCTGATCGAGAGAAGCAATCAAACGCAAAAGAGTGGATTTCCCCGAACCCGATGGCCCTGTAATTGTGACAAACTCACCACACACGATGTGCAGTGTGATAGCGCGCACCGCCATCACCATACCTTCCCTGTAGTGCTTACTAACAGCACTTACCTCTATTGCCATGGTAGATGTCAGCAGCTCTTCTCGCTCTTGTAGCTTCTTCATTTTTTATCCAGTCTTGCTCATAAAAATCATGCATCTCCAACCTGACTAACGTATTTAAGCTGAGTCACGATGCCCCACACGGGATAGCCTGCCCCAAAAAGGCATACCACCATGCCGGCGATGCTTGCACCCACAATATACAGGGCAGCCATTAAGGGGAGCCATACATGATAGCATGCACCAAAGAGCAACACGGCGACACAACCACCAATAAAGCCACCGCAAAGACCAAGCAATACGCCCTCACGCAGTATTTCAAAGATAATTGCCTGTCGTGTCCAACCAAACGAGAGCAGCATCATAAATTCTTGCACGCGCTCACGCACAACAAGCAAGAGCGTTAAACTAATGGTCAAGAGCGCACTGACACAGGTCAATACGGCAATGGCAACATGCACAGCAGATAAGTTGACCTGCACTTGTTGTCCGAGCAGTGTTGCATAGAGAATGCCATCAATGAGCATTTGTACCATCAGCATAAAGCAGACTAACCCACAAGCTCCCGCCGTAGAGACAATTACCAACGCAGCACTTCCTCGCCTATAGGCAAACTGGCGCATTACCAGCATCCACCACCATGCCCCTTGCGTCCATTGTTTTCGCACTACAGAGCGTATGCGCGTTTGGCATCTTGTCATACGTTGCGTCCCTATAGTTACGACGACGCTATAAAGAAGGACAGAGAGTCCTGCAATGCTCATTATGAGAAAGGGAGAAGCAAGCGGTACAGCCAACTTTTCTAGTATCCAGACACATAGTCCCGTCGGGAGCAATGCCAGCACAGCGGTTACTCCTGCCTCCAACGCACTCTCCACCTCTAAAAGTTGCCGCGTCCATCCAGTATCAGCCAGCAGCGCAATATCTTTTTGACGACTTTGAGCTGCTAACAATCCGGCCGCGATCAAGGCGAGCGCAGCAATGCTCAACACCGCCAAGAGTAGCAAGACATTCGCGCCGTTCACCCCACGTGTGATGGTCAGTGCAGCATACGGCTGTATCCATAATTCTGAAAACGGAGGGATCGCAGCACTAACGGTCCCTCCCCGAATCATCAAGAGCTGACCGGATGCGCCCGTTAGCACATCCACATGTAAACCCGTATGCTTTTCAATATCCATCGCCACCCCTTGTAACAAGCTCTCGCTACGTGGCCCAAACGCCCCTATGCCAGCTACACGCACACGTACTGCACTAATACACTGCATGCCCGTTAAGGCACATGCCACCTGGATAGTCGTAAAAAGCAAAGGCGGCCAGGAGATAATGGCATGCTGCGGCCACAATTCCGGCGCAAGCGTCGAAGAGATTGGAGAATATAAACCCAACGGGACAGATGTCGTAGAGTTTCCACTTAGCCCAGGAAGTTTCGTAGCGTCAAACGTCGAAAAATCGCCACTGCGTCCCTGCTCCAGAGCCACCCAGGGGGTCGTCGCCTCTGGCAATAACGCGAGGCGCACAACGGCCCCATTGCTATCATCTCCCACATCAGAAACCACCAGCGCAGGCGGCACTCCGCCCTCTAACGGGGTAAAGGCGACACGGGCATAACGAGTCACACCTCCGCCTTGTAAAGGCGTATCACCACTCTGCTGATCTGCCAGACGAAGTTCGCTTGCCAACAATGCCAGCAACGTTGGCGCATCGAGCTGTTTGTGCATTATCGTCTGCCAGAGGAATGCTGACGTCTGTTCCTGGAGAGTCGAGAGCTGTATTGCTGTCTGTGGAAGTGCCGCCTGTTCAACCTGTATGGCCGCGTCTATAGCCGTCCAGGAATGCGTATCCATGAGCAGCGGTAACCCATTTTTTCCTGTTTGTGTAGGATGCCAGACAAGACCCACCAAGTGCGCTTCTGCTGTTGGGTCAATGCCAGTCAGCAATGTTGGTAGTGACCAACTTGCCATCAGCGTTGCCCGACCTGTGGCATCAAGAGGAATAACACTCACCAAACCTTGCGACTCCTGGCCTGCAACTTGCACATAACGCCCGAGCGGCAGAACCAGAAAAAGACGTTGCACGCGCACAAGTGCATGAGGTGCAGCGGCAGTACGCAGTGTCGTTGTGATACGATACATGCCCGGTGTCGAGACAGTGAGCGGCAGATAGGGATGCAGCGTAATCCATCCAACAGTCGCTTCTGGTGCAGCCACAGCGACATGCGCAAGATGGGCAATCATATGCACTTGCGCCTGGGTAATACCACCATAGGTCTGCTCAATCCCACCCGGGTCGATGGTTTTTAGTTGCTGTTCCGCGCCACTAAGCGCATTGGGGGCACGAACTAGCAGATCATAGGGGGTACGCCATGAACGGCTCACCTGACGCTAGGTAGTCAACGTTGACAGATCAGTCAATCCCCCTAGCAATGAAGCACAGATAATAATACATACAAAACCTACCCAGAGGATAACAAGATGCTCCCAACGTCCACGCAATGACCACCATACAAAACGAATAAGGCCCCTACCCATACGCTGTTCCTTCCACATCGTTTATGAGCCAATTGGCGTTGGCGTTGGCATATTTAGCTCTTGACGCTTCTCCTGCAAAGAGATTGGCACAACCTTCATCCGCGCATAACGAGTCCCATCCACCGTACCAATCAGCAAAAACTGACGTACCTGCCCCGGCCC
>DAICZM010000106.1 GCA_027311145.1 Ktedonobacterales bacterium | reverse complement strand
ATTATAACACTAACATCCGTTGCCTACAACAAGAGTAGCAGCATGTTTCATAATTTGCCAGCCTTGCTTTTTGACAGATTTATTGATACAGTGGGCCAGACACCATTATCGCAAGAGAAACGATAAAACAATGCAGATTGATATTTTTACACTCTTCCCCGCGATGTTTCAGGGTCCGTTCAGCGAGAGTATCGTGAAACGCGCTCAGGAACGTGGGCTGTTACAAGTTGCGCTCCATAATATTCGCGCTGTGACAACCGATAAACACCATGTGGTAGACGATTATCCCTATGGCGGTGGCGCGGGCATGGTTATGAAGCCGGAGCCGATTTTTGCCGCTATCGAGGCCGTCTATCAGGGCGGACCAATGATCCTGATGACCCCCCAGGGACGACTCTTTAACCAAAGCATTGCGCGTGAGTTGGCTCAGGAAACCCGTTTGACGCTACTCTGCGGACACTACGAGGGGATAGACGAGCGTGTATGCGAGCATCTTGTGACCGACCAGCTTTCGATTGGCGACTATGTGCTAACGGGCGGTGAACTGGCAGCAATGGTTGTGGTAGACGCCGTGGGGCGGCTTATCCCTGGCGTGCTGGCGGAAGGCTCTGCCGACGAGGAGTCGCATAGTCACAACTTGCTCGAATATCCGCACTATACACGCCCGCCAGAGTTTCGTGGCTGGCGCATTCCCGATGTGTTGCTCTCAGGTCATCACGAGCAGATTGCACGCTGGCGACGCAAAGAATCGATTCGACGCACACGTCAGCGGCGACCCGATCTCTTCGCGCAACTTGACCTGAGCAGTAAGCAAGATAAGAAGATTCTGAAAGAACTGGACGAAGAGGAGTAGGCAGTGCCTACCCCTCGGCATCACCCTGGGGAGGGCGGCCTTGCTTGCGCATCTCTGCTTGCTTGCGCAAAAACTCATCCCGTGCTTTCTCTTCGGCGGCAATATCAGCAACCTCATCGGCAATGCTGTGGCCCTCATCGCCGCCGTGTCGTCCATAGCGTCCGCCATTACCATTACTATTGCCGCTGCTACTCCCTTGCTCGAAAACCTCACGTGAGCGTCCACCCTGCTCGACGTGCCCGATGATGCCGCGCTCCTCTAACAGGTCGATCAAGCGGGCCGCGCGCGAATAGCCGACACGCAGACGGCGTTGCAACAGCGAGATGGAGGCCTTCCCAAATTCGCGCACTACCTCTTCCGCTTCGTCCAGCAGGTCATCCTCTAACTCGAAGCCTTCTTCCGGTGTATCCTTGATCTCCCAACCCGGTTCAACCAGTGCTGGCCCCGCCTGTTGTTGGTGCGCCTGCCGTGTGGGGTCACCCGCGCCGAGCGACTGCGCGGCCTGTTGCGCGACCTGTTGACGCCAATACTGCACTAAGGCTTCGGCTTCGTCATCAGCGAGGAACGCACCTTGAATGCGTTCTGGACGGCCCGCATCCGCTGGCAGATAGAGCATATCGCCGCGTCCAAGCAGGCGTTCCGCTCCGCCCATGTCGATAATCGTGCGCGAGTCTACAGCAGAGCTGACCATAAACGAGATGCGCGTCGGGATGTTCGCCTTAATCAGGCCTGTGATAACGTCAACTGAGGGGCGTTGTGTGGCTACTACGAGGTGAATGCCGGTCGCACGTGCCAGTTGGGCCAGACGGCAGATCATGCCTTCTACCTCTTCGGGGGCTGCCATCATCAGGTCCGCCAATTCGTCGATAATCACCACAATTGCAGGCATATTCGCCAGTGAGCTATCGCCTTTTGCCTGTTTCTCGGCGCGCATTTTGCGATAACCATCCAGGTTACGTACTCCCAGTTGCGAGAAGAGCCGATAGCGGCGTTCCATCTCGGTGATTGCGTTCTTAAGCAGCGGCACGACCTTTTCGACCTCGGTGACGACCGGCGAGAGCAGGTGGGGGATGCCGTTATACATGCTCAATTCAACCATCTTGGGGTCAACCATGAGCAAGCGTACATCTTCCGGCGTGGCCTGTGTCAGGAAGCTGGCAATGATCGTGTTGATACAAACCGATTTCCCTGCCCCTGTTGCGCCCGCAATTAGCAGGTGCGGCATCCGTGTTAGATCGCCAACGCGCACCAGCCCCGCGACATCTTTGCCCAGGGCAATCGCCAGTTTCGACTTGGCCTTTGCCGCCAGATACTCTTTACTCTCCAAGACCTCGCGCAATGTCACGAGACGACTGTTTTTATTGGGGATCTCGACACCCACATAGGGACGGCCCGGCACGGGGGCTTCCATGCGGATCGATTTGGCTTCCAGCATCAGAGCGAGATCGTTTTGCAAAGCCATGATGCGGCTGACACGAGTGCGTGTCTCATAGACGATATTGCCGCTGGCATCGCGCACTGGCACAGGGCGTCCCTTCTCATCTTGCGTCATTTCTGGCTTGCCGGTTGGGCGAATGCCGAAACGAATGACCGTTGGGCCGATGCTGATATCTTCTTGACGGACCTCGGCATCCACGCGGAAACTGCGTAATGTCTCCTGAATCATACGTGCCAGCGACGACGTATCCTCACCAATCATCTGCAATTTCACCTCTTCTGGATTATGCAGTAAGGTGGTGTCAGGAATTTTCCAGGGAGAGGTGGATGGCGTGGCTTGCCCTGCCGCGCTCGCTCCATCCATCTCTCCGATTGCGCGCGCTCCCTTGCCCCTGTTACGTGGGTTGGGCTGGAGTGGCTCCATTGCATCTATTGCATCTGCACGTCGCGTCGCTTTTCTCCCTATGGGGGGCTGCTCGGCATTGGCCGCCTGAAACGGAAGCTGCTGCTGGCTGACATCCTGCACTGCCCGCTGATGCTCCGCTGGATTGCGCGGAAGTGGCTGTCGCTGTCCACGCGGAACCAAGCCCACCTCCTGCTTATGCAGATTGATGTCGTTGTGTGGGTCATCATCCTCTTCTATCTCAAAATCTGGCTCAAAGGCGACGGCATCTTCATCCTCATCCTCCATCCCGGCCATGAGCGGACGCCGACCACGCGTGCCGGCCTGTGCCTGCACGGGTGCTGCTCGCTGGCGTGGTGTGGGAACATCCTTGACAGTCTCATCACCATAGTCACTGGCTTCAAATCCGCTATAGCGACTAAAACGCGGACGCTGACCCAAAAACGGCGACGGCTCGGCAGCATCCTCTTCTTCCAGCTCTTGTCCTTCTTCTTGGACGGTTTGCTGCGGTAACCGCTGTTGAACCGCTTGCACAAGCAGCATTACATGCCCAAAGGTAATGCGGAAAGTGACGACAATTGCCGCAAGCAGCAGGCCCAGTAGCAAAATGTGCCCAACAAAAGGGTTCCAGCCCTGTAGCAGCCCAACGACGAGGTTCGCAATCCAGCCGGCGGCAATACCAGGAAAGAGTAGGCGACTTTCAAGCAACACAAGCAAGATGATCACAGCCAGCCCGCTTACCAGACGCCAGCGAATGATTGCACGCTGCTGAATGCCTTCGAGCAGGTGCATGACCGAAAAGGCCACTAGTCCCAATGCCAGAATATATGCCGACCAGCCAAAGAAAAAGAGGAAAAAACTGTTGATCCCTTTAAGAATAAAGGCATGGCGAAAGATGGTTAGCGAGCCAAGCAAAATAAGAGACAGCACGAGCAGGAGCGCGTCATAGATGCTTTGACGCTGGTGTGCCTCGAGGTTATTCCATTGTGTACGTATCCAGTTAATAACACGCGCATCTCGTGTGTCATTCTCCGGCGGCGGAGGGTTCGTGCCATAACGAGGTGTACGTGCCGGGGAAGCACCACGAGGGCTACCCTGACCTTTTGTCGCTCTTCCCCGTGTGGGAGGCTTCCCAGATGGTTGACTGCTCGCACGCCGCCGGCTGGGGCTGACGGACGAGTCGGCATCTTGCTGCCCGGAGCGCGCGCGCACTGAACGTTGCGAGCCAACACCGCCTGCGGCCCCACTGACACGTGATGTATTTTGCATAAGGCCGGGTATTAGCCGCCCCTCCCGGCGTTTCCCCTCGTTGTATTGATCGTTAGCGGCCATCCTGCTTCCTCCCGATTCTTGAGACATTGAGAACCAACCGTATCATAGCGCATATGTTCGAGAGAAGCAATAGGTGAGGAGCGGAGAAAACGAAAAACGAGCCTTTTTATAGAGGACTCGTTGAGAGTGTTTTATAATTGGTAGTGGCGACAGGAATCGAACCTGTGACACAGGGCTTATGAGTCCCTTGCTCTACCGACTGAGCTACGCCACCATATCATTGGCCTGAGAAGCTCTTTCACATGCAAAGACACCCTCACTGTGAATTCCCAAGTCATTTGTTTTACAACGATATAATATCATAGCCTGTCAAGTGGCTTTTCCAACTGCGATGCTTCCGTCTCAGAGATTTCAAGCAAGGGAATTTCTTGCACGTCTGTTTCATTTTTTTTCTTGCGCTTGCCTTTGGTCTTTGACCCTGAGGATGTATCCTGTGATTTGACCGCACTATTTTCATCAGGCTCTTTAGATGTTACTTTTGAAGAGATTTCTTCGGATGATGTTTCTATTTCTTCACCGGAAGAGAGGACTTCTTCTAAACCACCAACCGCAATAAGCATATGTTCAGGTCGCCAGAAATCTAAAAGATATTCAAAGGTCGTACCCATGGTGATATAGTTGCTAGGCCAACCAAAGATACCTACATTATTTACAACATTCAATCTGTTCCAGATAATCGTATTGCGTAACTCATAGCCAACAGAGCGTAAAGCCTCTACAACAGAAATATGAATGGTCACACGCTCATTCTCCCACCACATATCAGGAACATTGATAATGCAGTGCCCTTTTTTCTTCAGGAGAGGTAGCAGACCTTCAAATATCGTTGCCATAGCCTCTGCATAAGCCTTCAGATCAAGCGTTCCTAAGTCTTCTGGTCGCTGACTATACTGCTCCACTTTCATATATTGATCGTTTTTTCGCTCGTAACTGCGTCGGCTCTTATTTTTTCTTTTTCTATTCAAAAGGTTTGCATAAGGAGGTGATGTGACAATACAAGCGATGCTTTCCTCATCAAGATAGTGTTGTATATTCCGCGCATCGTCAAGTACTGGTATTTGCCCGGAGGTCGCGAAAAGGCTTTCTTGTGCCAGACGTGCTTGTGTCAATGTGATATATGCAGGGTTGATATCGAAACCAACAGCATTTCTTTCAACATCTCTCGCCGCTAGCAGTGTTGTGCCGCTCCCCATAAATGGGTCTACCACAAGCTGCCCTTTGTGTGAAAATAGCTCGATACATTTTCTCGCCAACGCAATAGGATAGGTGGCAGGATGTTTCTCTTTATCACGGATATCACGTTTCTCATAATTGAATTCCCATACTCCTAACTGACACTTCATCCATTCTTTAGGAGTAAGGCAATTGAGATGCGTTGGCCCACATTCACAACTGCGCTCAGTGGCAACGTTGAGTTTTGACGGTGCTGGCCTGGTTTCAGTAAGGACCGCTCCTTCATTCTTAACCGCATAGACAGCGTCAGCTTCGTGCAGTATTCTGCTTGACTTCCGATGAGAAATATCACTCAAGACAGCTCCATCTTCCGATTGCATATTTTCCTCAATTAACATTACACTAATCTCCGTTCCCACATTAGAATATTATTTCCAATCTTCATCTGAGTCAAGAGCAAAACGAATTCTTTTGCTCAACATCTGCGGCTATCTTGAGATGAGATAATTGAAGGTCTTTAAATATCTCTCATAGATTATCAGATAGAGGTGTTCAGACACAAGGACCCTGTTATAACTTGACTTTTGGTACTATCTCCCTTACTCTACAAAAGATATTTTGATTTTCAAGATATAGAAAGAGCAGTATGAAGGTATTTACAAAGGAAAGTCTGATCAGTGATTTGATGACGATTGGGCGTAGTGGATGGGTTCAATCTTGTAGAAAACCTGGGAATGATGGCGCAGTTGGAAATACTCTTGAACAATTGCTAGGGATTGATGAAAACAATCTTCCGCTACCTAATGCTGCCGAATGGGAATTGAAAGGACAGCGACGAAAAACTCGCTCCCTTGTTACACTATTTCATATGGACCCTTCTCCCCAAGCGATGGGACTCGTGAATAACCTGCTGATTGCCAAATACGGATGGCCTCTTAACGGACGCCCGAATGAACTAAGTTTTAGACAGACCATCAGTACGATCTCTCCAAGTGACCGAGGATTTCAGGTCGTCATCAATGAAGAAGAGCAAAAGGTTGAAATCTCCTTCGATGCCTCTGTTATCTCTAAAAAGCATCAGGCCTGGCTCCAATCGGTTGAGCAAAGGGCAGGCTTAGGACAATTGAACCCACAACCGTATTGGGGATTTTACGATTTACAGCATAAGGCTGGTACAAAACTCAAAAACACTTTTTTTGTTTTGGCTGACTCAAAAGTACAAGGAGGTGTTGAGTATTTTCAATACAATGGTATTCTCATGCTCCAAACGTTTAGTTTTGAGAAATTTCTTGATGCTATACGGGAAGGGCTAATTAAAGTTGATTTTGATGCTCGTAATGGCTTTGGTCGCTCCGGTCACAATCACGGCACAAAATTCAGGGTGACAACAAATTTGCTACCGACATTCTATGCAACTGTAAGCCAGATATGGGATCAACCTCTTCACCCCAAAGAACGGCTCAAAACGATTGACATTGCTACTGTGCGTAAGTTGGGAAATAAAGCTGATGAGATTATCGGCGAGGAGCCAACCATTGTGCAATAAGCATTTCAAAATGTTTTATAGGGTCGCTTAAGGGCTTGTAACTTCCGTTTTTGCTCCTCACAAAAAGAATATTTCTATGTACCAAACTTGACAGCAGTGGCATTTCGTTCTATAATGTTAGAACATAATTTCAAAAAAGGAGCAGAAACCATGAGTGACCAAGGAAATGTGCAGGAACAGGAAGTGTTTAATCCTAGTAAACACACTATCCAATTGAAAAACAATGGCGAAGTCAGAGATTATCTGCCTGTACAATGGCGGCTCGTCTGGTTTCGCACCATTTGTCCGCAAGGAACGATTGAAACAGAAATGCTGCATCTTGATCTCGACCGTGAAACTACAGAAACTGCAAGAGGAATTACTAGAAAGGCCAATGGCTTTGCCATCTTTAAAGCAACCATCAAAGATGGCAAAGGTGGCATCGCAACTGGCACAAAATCAGAGAAGGCTGCGAGTTTTCCTGATTTCATCGAGAAGGCTGAGACGGGTGCAATCGGGCGTGCATTGGCGGCCCTCGGCTATGGCACGCAGTTTGCCCCCGAACTTGATGAGGCCCACCGTATTGTCGATAGCCCTGTCGAGCGTTACCCTGTAGCAGCAAGTAGCAACGGCAACAGTAGTGTACCGCCGGCTCCCGTCCGTGTGCAGGACCAACCAGCTAGTAACAATGGCAGTGCGACAGCGGCAGAGTTATCCGCACTGGCTACAGAGCAGCAACTCTCTAGCATTCGCAAACTGCATGAACATCTGGGCAAAGAAATGCCAGAGGAGCAAGGGGTGTTGAGTTACCTGAGTGCGAAAAAGCTGATCCAACAGCTTACGGCAGAATACAGAGAGCAGAAGCAGAACAACAAGGCATCGTGAAGAACCTGTTAGCGCGTCCGCATCCCTGAGAAAGTGGCATCCATGACAGAGTGTGAATACGCCGAACAGCGTGTGCAGCAGAAATGGTATGAATTGGTGATGGCGGAAGAGCAGGGTATGCCCGTGCAAGGGCTTGAGCGTTTCTACCAAGCATATCTGCGAGCTGTCGAGGACTATCATCGCTGTTTGCAGTGCGAGCAACCGCGCATGTTTTCCACGCCTGGCAAGAGAAAAAAAGCATCGTAATATCGTAATAAGGGGGGTGTGACGTTTCACGCCTTCCTTATTACGATAGTCTCCTTGTTGGGAGATTGTTTATATGCTATAGGCCCTGTACGAATTTCACCAGCGCGTCTGCGACGGCATTGGGTGCGTCGAAGAGAACCAGGTGACCCGCATCGGGAATGGTGACCAACTGTGATCCCGCCATCTCGTGGTGTAGACGATGGGCATATGTGATTGGATTCTGCTGATCCTGCTCGCCCCAGACAATCAATGTGGGTTTCCCCAAGGCCTTGAGGTCTGATGAGACCGAGTTCACATACTTGGGCAACAGCAGGCGAATATGCTGGAGCAACATCTCTTTCCCCAACTCGCTATCCCAGGGTTGAAGATACTGGTCGAGGATACTTGCAAAGTCTTGTGCATGCTGTGTGGCGGCAGGGAGTGCCTCACGCAAGTCATGGATCATTGCTTCGAGTTCGGTATTCTTTGGTGCATCAAACTCCTGCCGTTTGGTCATGTTGGGCAGGGGCCAGTCAGGCGCGAAGGCATGTAAATAACAAATAGTATCAAGCAGTCCTAAAGCAGCTACGCGCTCATGGATCAAGCGTGTTGCCAGGATTTGTGCGACGCCACCGCCTACACCATGTCCCACCAGCACGATATTGGTCAGATTTAATTGCTGTATAAGGAATGATAAGACATCAGCCTCACCCCAGACAGAGGTATCGGCGGGCCAGGGATGCTCAGACTGGCCATAGCCGAGCATATCAATCGCATAAACGGCCCGTTTGAGACCCGCAAGCTGTGGCAGGACCCCTTCCCAGGCGAAGGCTCCCGCTGGAATATCATGCAGCAGGACGATTGCGCCATCGGTTCCATACTCCGCGCCCTGCACAATGTAGTTAATGTTGTAGTGAACGGCACGCGCCGTGCGCCGTTGCGGCGCGCTGACGGTATCCGCAGTATTCTGTACCATGAAGTCCTCTCTTTGCGCCATCGATTGGCAAATCTTGTTGCTGATAGTATAGCGTAAATGGCTGGGGGGCGCAATTCATCCAGCCAGACAGGAAGCGATGAGATTATTGCACAGATCGCTTCCGCCATCGCATATCAGCTAAGGGCAACCAATCTGTAGCAGGCCTGTTTGACAACAATAGGCGGCAGAAGGGGCTGGTGGCAACTGCACATTTTTCATGACATTAGTGAAAATGTCGCTATACATATGCGCAATCATGGGGCCAATCACCGAGCCACCCTCGCCTGCATTTTCTTTCATCGCAATGATGGTGAGGGCGGGAACTGAGTCGGCTTGATTGACATTATAAGGAGCCTGTGTAATCAGCCAGGAGTGCGCAGGCTGACCCCCCCCCACTTCAGCGGTTCCCGTTTTGCCAATAATGCCCATCTGCGAAGTGAAAAGCTGCTGCACAATCGAGCCGGAGCCACAGCGTACTACGCCGTACATGGCAAGTCGCACCGCTTGGGCCGTTTGCGTCGAGACGGGCGCGCCAAGTTGCTGTGGCGTATAACTTTGAATGACTGCCCCATTGCGATCAACGATTTTTGAGATCAGCATAGGACGCATCAATTGCCCGTTGTTGGCGGCGATATTATCAATCAACGACATCTGCATTGGTGTCACGAAGTCAAAGCCCTGCCCGAAGGCATCGGCTGCCAGTTCGTTTGACTGCAACGGCTGCCCGTTTTTCTGCACTGTGCTGATCGCGACAGGCAGATCAAACGGTATCTGCTGACCAATATAGAATTTTTTAGCATAATCCAGCCACGTTGTCTGCCCGGTATGCACGCCAATTTGCGCGTAGATGATGTTGTCGGAGTGTGTAAAGCCATACTCGGTCGTGACCGGATAATGTAGTGTGTAACCAGCGATATTATTGCCGACTGGACCAAAGTCCTGCCCATTAATTTGCACTGGGCCGAGAGCTTGTTGCTGGCTAAACGGTTGATTGAGTGTGGTGCTATTGGAGTCGAGGCCGGCCAACAATGTCATGGTCTTAAACGTTGAGCCAGGAGCATAGAGGCCATAGAGCGGGCGTTCCAGCAGTGGTTGTTCGGGGTTGGCATTGAGTTGATTGAAGTAGGTGAGATTGCCCGCTAGCAGCGTAGAGACTATTTTGTTCGGGTCAAAGCTGGGACGGCTCACCATGGCGAGAATCTCGCCTGTATGCGGGTCGGTGATAATGACGGAGCCACGATCAGATTTGAACACATTGCTATTATCGACGGGCACAGGGTCATCGAAATGTTGGTTGGCAATTTTCTGGATGCGTTCGTCAATGGTCAGGTAGATGTCGTCGCCGACTGGTGGGCGATGCAGAAGATGGTTCACATCGTTGCCCAGCGAGGTTGCGCCTACCTGTCCGCTCAGGTAGTTGTTAAAGGTGGCCTCGATGCCCGTGGCGGGATAGCCGGGTACATAATAACCGATCAAGCCAGCCAGCGAAGGATCATAGTAATGACGCACATAGCCACAGTTGCCAATCTGCGTCGAGTCTGCCAATAGGACCCCGTTGCGGTCAAAAATGCGTCCACGCATGGGGGCATTTGAGATGAGACAAGGCCGCCCATTATGTGGGTTCGAGGTGACCTGCTGGGCTACCACGACCTGCCAGTAGACCAGACCCGCACTTAATGCCATGAATAGCGTGATAAAGATGATAGTCAAGTGGCGTATACTTGCGCTGATATCTCTGATTTCCATCAAGCAGCATCCTTTATAGCATGTATAGCGTGTTTCTCATGATACAACCTGAGATATAACGTTTAGGCCAGTGTACCATTGATCGACAGCATTGACAAGTGACGTGGCTCACATTAGCTTTGCTGATAATGGCGCATCATCTCTGTCAGGCTGTCACCGCCGTATTTTTCAATCACAGCCTCGCTAAGAACCATCGCCATCATTGCCTCGCCAACCACACCAGCAGCGGGGACGACACACACATCGCTGCGTTCATAGCGGCTCTGGTCAACATTTTCGCCTGTGGCCAGATCAACCGAGGGCAGAGGGTGAGCCAGCGTTGGAATGGGCTTGACGCCAACGCGCACGACCACCGGCTCGCCATTCGTAATACCGCCCTCGATACCGCCAGCATTGTTCGTCAGGTGAGACCACTGCCCATCTTCACTGTGACGCAAAACGTCATGGACATGCGAGCCGGTCGTGCGTGTGGTGCCAAAGCCCGCCCCGATCTCCATCGCTTTGACCGAAGGAATGCTCATCATCGCCATGCCGAGGCGCGCACTAAGGCGGCGGTCCCACTGACTGAAGCTGCCCAGACCAATTGGCACACCAAAGGCCACTACCTCAAAAACACCGCCACAGGTATCGCCGTCGCGTTTCGCTTCCAGGATACGGGCAATCATACGTTCGGTCAGGTCTGCATCGGCGCAGCGCATGGGCGAGGTTTCGACGGCTTCCCACATGTCAGCGGGGTAAGCCGCACGGGTCATCGGGCGCGCTGTCTCATAGCCCACCTCAACGACTGCGAGGACGTGGCTATGAATGGTGATGCCAAAGTGGGCCAGCAATTGACGGCATAATCCGCCAACCGCGACCCGCGAAGCTGTCTCACGCGAGCTGGAACGCTCGATCACGTTGCGCACGTCGCTATGCCCATATTTGATCGCACCGGTAAAATCGGCGTGGCCCGGACGCACACGGGTCACCAACTCACCTTTGGTCTCGACATCTTCCGCGCTCATGCGCTCATCCCAGTTTTTCCAGTCCAGGTTCTCAATTTGCATGGTGATGGGCGAGCCGAGTGTCTTGCCATGACGCACGCCGGAGAGGAAACGCACGGTATCCTTCTCAATCTTCATACGCCCGCCACGCCCGTAGCCGCCTTGTCTGCGCCGTAAGTCGGCATCAATCACGGTCTTATCCAGCGTTAAATCCGCCGGTATTCCTTCCACGACCATCGTTAAACATGGCCCATGCGATTCACCTGCCGTCAGAAAACGAAACATTCCTTATTGCTCCTCAGCAAAAATTGCTCAGTTCTATGCTTACATAGCTATTGCCCACGCGAAACCTCTGCCGACTCTCGTGACATACGGAG
>DAICZM010000105.1 GCA_027311145.1 Ktedonobacterales bacterium | reverse complement strand
ATCAAATAGGTTATATAATTACCTGCTAATAAATGTTACAATTGCTACTATCTATCGTTATTCATTGTAGCTGAGCATTTCGTTGTATGCCATTGTAGTTGGATGGGAAATTAGAGAGATGAATGTGAGGGTATTGTTGATCGTAACGTGAAATATGCGCAGAATAGGCGTGAGGTATGATATGATTGAACAAAAGATGTTTGATAGACTTTCTGGCTCAATGTTTGGGCGTTATCGCCTGGAGCAATATGTTGAAAAAAATTCTTATGCGCCTGTTTTTCTAGCGCAAATTGAGGGTAGTTCCACTAAATGTCTTGTACGTTTGCTCATGCCTGCTGCGCATCTCCAGGGAAGAAATCGAGACGAATACCTGGCTAGTTTTCAGTATAAAGCTAGCCAGATCGCAGCTCTCCAACACCCCTACCTGCTGCCAATCGTAGACTATGGTGTCTTGCGCGGCATTCCTTTTTTGGTTTCACCCCAAATTTCCATGCGCTCATTGCGTACACGGCTAGATAAACATGTACCAATGGATGCTCTGACGGCTGGTCGTTATCTAGATCAGATTTGCACCGTCTTAGAGTATGCTCACCAGCAAGGCTTTGTGCATGGAAATCTCTCGATTGATTGTATCTATCTACGGCTTGATGGACAAATCCTCGTTGCCAATCTGGGCTTAGCGAGTTTGCTGGAATCTTATCATGAAACGGGCCAGGTTAACCTGCAAGCTATTGCGGGTGAAGGAAGTGCGCCAGAGCAATTGCTGGGCAAACCACTAGGTCCTTTTACAGATGTCTATGGGTTAGGTGCAGTTCTCTATCATATGCTTACCGCCTCACCAGTCTTTTCGGGCAATACCTTTGAGGAAATTGCCCAGCAGCATCTCTATGCCTCGGTGCCACTACTCAGCCAGAAGCGCAACGATCTACCGGCGGGACTGTATACGATTATTGTTAAAGCGATGGCAAAAAATCCAGCCCAGCGTTTTTATCAACCCGGAGCCTTTGCCAATGCTTACCATCGTGTTGCCGACCCGCGCAGCAGAACGCGTGTGCCGTTTATTGTCAACTCCTCTGCTACTCTTCAGCAGGAAGAGGTTGTATCGATGCCGGGCAAAGAGATCACGGGCACGGCAGAAGGAAACAATGGGCTAGCTAGGTCTGGTGCGGCAGAATCTTCACTGAAAATGGCGATGCAAACCCCTTTCCCGATAGTTTCACCCAGCTTTTCGGAAGGGGGGTTAGTCGATCAGCGTGATGCACGTCGTACCGCCTTGCAACGCCGCTTGGGGCGAAGGGGATTGCGTTTACCGACAGTGATCGTGGCTGCGCTGCTTCTTATACTCATTAGTGGCAGCGTGCTTGGCCTGATCGCCTTTTTTCATCAAGGGGCGGCGGCAGCGAGCCTCGCAGGGCAAGTCACCTTTTTTGATAGTCAAAATGAGATGCCCTGGACGACTGATTCGCTCTCCATCACGGTGCAAGGGCTAAAAGCACCGCAAGCAGGCTATCATTATCAAGGCTGGTTGATTAATAATGACAATGAGCAGGTGACGGCTTTAGGCACGTTGAGCCAAACAGCTCAAAATGCCACATTGCTCTATATTGAAGGAAGTGCGGGAGCAATGTCGGGGCCAAATCTGCTTTCACCGGGAGACAAAGTTGAAGTCACGCTGGAAAATGGAATCCCTAAACAACCGGTTGGCACAGTAGTTCTCAGCGGTGTGTTTCCCACTAAGTCCTTTGCGCATATTACTCACCTACTCGTAAATTTTCCTGAAACGCCCGGTCAGATTGGCATGATGGTAGGGTTAGTGCAACAAACGCACCTCTTGACTATTCAGGGCAATGCTCTGCAAGAACTTGCTGCGAGTAAGGACTATACGCAGATAAGTTGTACTGCGCAAAGTATATTAGATATCATTGAGGGGTCTCACGGAGCCAATTATCAAGCACTGGCGACAACATGTCCTGCACAGAATGCGCTGGCGGGCGATGGATTTGGCTTATTGGGCAATGGTTTTTTAGCAGGGACAGCAGAACATGCAACGTTGGCAATTAGCCAGCCCGATGCTACGCCTATGATGCGCCAACATGCCGCCTTGATGAATATCGCGCTTTCGAATATCAAAGCTTGGGCGACAACGCTCGACCAAGATGCCCTTCAGCTACGGAACACTCCAACCAATCTCGCGCAGGTCAACGCAATGACACAGTTGGCTGACGCAGTCTATTATGGCGTTGATGTTAATGGCGATGGGCATGTTGATCCTGTCGTTGGAGAGGCAGGAGCATTGACGGCCTTCTTACAAAGCCAGTTGATGGCAACGCTCTCACTGACACCCAGTGCATAAATAGCGTTTTATATTTCTATCTTTTATAAAATACATTGTCTATATGCGTTTCTTGCGTACTTTGATCCCGGGGAAGGGTCAGACGCATTGTTGATGTGAAGCGAGCAATATACCTATGAAAGAGCAGTATGTTACAGCATTGATGCCGCATGCAGATCATAACACTTTAGATGAGCGTAGCGAAATTGTCATTGTGGGGAATGGCATCGCTGGATTATCGGCGGCATTGGAAGTCAGTCGCGTCTCACCTGAGCGGCGTGTAACTATCATTACTGAGCAAAGCCATCCTACTATCTATACCCCCGCACTGAAGCAGTTTGCAATTGGCAAGATTTCGCGTGAGCAGTTGGTAGCGCATCCAGCAGGGAGTGAACATGCTCATCGTACTCATCTGATGACTGCCCATGTCGAAGAGATACATGCACGTGAGCATTTTCTTAGTTTGCGCGATGGGCGGACTATTGGCTATCATGCCCTCTTGCTTGCTACTGGTAGTGTTCCTCGGGGACTGCCGCAAGCCCTCGCGGGGCGCGATTTTGATGGTGTACTCGCGCTTCATCGCCTAAAAGATTATATCGATCTGCGCCGTAGACTGAGTGAAGTGAAGAGCGCAGTGGTGATTGGCGGTGGTACCCATGCGGTTGAGACGGTGATGGGTCTGGTGGAACGTCGCGTGCAGGTCTATTGGTTGATACGTGGTGAGATATGTATGTCACGTGTGCTTGACCCCGAAGCGGCGGAGACGGTTTTTGAGGATTGCCGTCGTGCAGGAGCTAAAATACTGACCAACTGCGAGGTCGTAGAAATTGTTGGCAAGGTTGGTGTGGTGACAGGGGTCAGGACAAGCCATAATCAATTATTGCCTTGCCAGCTTGTCATTGCCTGCACTGGCTCACAACCACAGATAACACTAGCTACACATAGCGATGTCGCGATCAAAAGCCAAAATGGCATTCTGGTTGATGAGTATCTACGCACCAATGTCGCGAATATTTTTGCTGCTGGTGATTGTGCGGCAGTCGAAGATCCGCTCAGTGGGCGACATCAAACGCATATGCAATGGCACGCGGCTGTCTTACAGGGCCAGATGGCGGCAGCAATGATGAGTGGTCAAAGCGACTCTATCGCGCTACCGGGTGTTTCCTGGCAGGCGACGCAACTCGGCTCTCTACATATGGTAACCGTGGGTGATCCTCTCAGCACTTCTATAGGCGTGACCATCTTATCTGATCGCAGTAAAAAAAGCTATCGTCGCTTAGCTTTCTTTGATAATCGGCTGGTCGGCTATCTCTCGCTGGGCAATCCCAAACCAGATACCTTCTCGATTAAACGACTTATTGACGAGGGCCACTCTGTGCGCGGTTTTGAAAAAGATTTGTTGATGGGCACCTTCGACGGTCGCAGTTATTTCGCGCATGCCCGCACTCAACCCCTCGCATTGAAAAGAAATACACAAGAATTGCCAATTCGTCAACTGCTTCCAAAGGAACAAGCCAGCCACAATACCGAGCCGTTGCTGCCCGTTTTACCTGTCAATGCCAGCGACGAGATACAGGTCACCGCTCCTCTTCAGCATGGAGAGCAAGAAACACCTGTTCCTCAACAAAAAGAAAACCGCGATGTGCATCTCTTGCTGTCTGAAATCATGGCGAGCAAAGATAGCAGAAGAAGCGTATACACGCATTTTCATGAGATTGCACGGCTTGAACAAAGCGAGCTAGAGGTATTTTTTGAGCGGCTTGCGCAGATTTTTGGTGACATGTTCCCTTTGCAGAAATTTAAATTTCTTCTAGAGAGCGCACGCCAGCAGGATGAACATCTTGGGAAGTCTACTACTGTTGTCCGCTCGGTTGCATCACTACGCAATGCTGCATCTGCTACCTGGCTCATTCCAGACGTACTGCCTACAGGCTTGCTTGTTCTAGCAGATACACAGCAGGTTGGCTCATCCTGGTTTAATCTTGCGTTGGGACTTACGCTCTCAGATAAGGCCGTTGCTAGTGCCAATAGTCAGAATATTCAACACGGCAATGTCTTGTATCTCGCGCTTGAGAATGGCGAATTACAAATTCACGAACAAATGAAACAATTGCGTATGCCAGGTGAGGCTCTTTCAGATGACTTTGTATATGCTACAAAGTGGGCGCGTTTGCATGTAGGTGGCCTAGGCGCATTAGAAAAATGGTTGCAAACTCATCAACAAACACGACTGATTATCATTGACTCCTGGCGGAAGATCAAACCGTTGGCAAAGGCTGGTGAAAGTGATGCAATGTCTTCTCTTGAGGATGAAGCGATGCTTGCGTTGAGATATTTAGCAGATACCTATAATACCGG
Organism: Ktedonobacterales bacterium; assembly: GCA_027311145.1. Lineage (GTDB taxonomy): Bacteria > Chloroflexota > Ktedonobacteria > Ktedonobacterales > Ktedonobacteraceae > DTNP01. The sequence goes on along the minus strand of DAICZM010000105.1, from coordinate 7,333 downwards.
TATTGTGCTTTTGGCGCGCTCGACAAGAACGTCACTATGGAAATCATCCCAACAAACTCATGAAAACGCTGATTATGCATGCTACATTGATGGGCTGTTCTCATTGAAGCAAGGAGAAGAAGCAACACAGGCCCTTTTGAGCGGGAGTGGAAGAGCCTTTGCTGGAGAAATGAAGCAGACTGTCGCCTTTGAGCGTGGTTCCTGGCAGATTTCCAAAGAACTGAAACGGCGGCGCAATCTACAAAAGCCAACACAAGCGAAAAGTGTTCGGCAACAGTCTGCTCTCTTTGAAGAGCGTGTTTCCACCTCGTATGAGGCCGTTGCCCTCTAATTTGTGCTGCTTTGTTATCCTTGTCATTCTGACGATGCTCAGTGAGGTGGAGTTGTAACATGTTATCTTTGGTAAGCTTACTCATAGTAGTAGTCATCCTGGCAACAGCTCTATGGTTTGGTTGCGTACTCTATATGGCGATGACCTATAGAGCGGCACAACGTCTATTGTTGGCAAGCAATAGTGTACGTCTGTCTGATAGACTGCTCCTTTATGCTGGACCAGTCGCTCTGGCTGTTGTGATCGCCACGCTCTTCATTCATTTCGTTGATGCGCTGCTATCACTGCATGCTGGTGCATTGCTGTTCTCGCTTACAGGCCGTATCGTGCTTTTTGCTGCGCTGTTGCTGGTCGTTTTATTACTTGGTAGTGGTATCTTCTTGGGTGCGCTACGCATCCGTTTGAAAAAGGAATCTCACAAATATACCTATCTCATACAGCGAATGCAACATGTACAAGCAACCGGAAATGCCATCGTTGTGATAACGGCACTGAGTCAGCAAATAAAGCAGCGCAAGCAGCGTTTGCTGCGGCGTATCGCCCAATGCAGGCGTGCCACACTTTTCACGTCTGTGATTGGGATCGGCATTGTTATTTGTATGAGTGTGCTACCTGTGACGGCCAATCTCTATACCTTACCTGAAGCAACATCGCAATTGCAGGTGGCAGGAGGTATGTCTTCTCTTCCTTTTACTGCCACTATCCTGACATCAGACCATCAATTTAGCGATACAATCACCGTTACGCCCAATCACTTTGGCCCCAATGTTTTTAGAGTGAGTGTTGTGAATACAAAAACATCCGCGTTAGCGAGCAATATTCATGTCTCGTTGTCGCTGACAATGTTAGATATGAATATGGGAACTACTATCCTGGTTTTGCAATCCGATGGAAAAGGCTCTTTTAGTGGCTCTGGCACTCTCGCTATGACGGGCAACTGGGCAATACGCATCCTGACACGAACCTCTGATGCCGTGCTACATATAGCTCAGGTCAAACTGTTAACGCCGTATTTAGCTACAATGCACCTGGCTGATTGCCATATGCTTCGGTTCCTCTGAGCAACGTTCTCAAAGAGTCCCATGCTGCTTCTCTTTGCTTTGCCATGCATGCTATAATCGGTCTGCGTACAGAGTTTTTCCATGCACGTCCCAACCCTTCCGTTTTGGCAAGGCGTGGCAAGAATGAGACATCAGGGAGCGTCATATTTTGTATTGGCTGGAAGGCAATATGTACTATGCTCATCACACGCATTGAATTAGAAAATATTAAAAGCTACCGCCACATTGTGATAGACCTGCGACAAGGCACGACCGCTATCAGCGGAGCTAATGGTGCGGGTAAAACGACACTTGTGGAAGCTATCGGTTATGCCCTCTTTGATTATTTATCCTATAGTCAGAGCCAGTTTGTGCGCGAAGGTGCGAAATATGGGCGCGTCATCGTCAATTTCATCGGCAACGATGATCGCCCGTACATCGTTGAGCGGCGTTGTGGCTCTGGTTCGCGCTGGTTTATTTATGATGAAGAAGCCAGTATGCAGGTGGAGCAACGTGCCGATGTAACGGACCGCTTGCATGATCTATTTGGCATCGACCGTGAACGCCCATTGGATTCCCTTTTCCGCGATGCTCTCGGTGTCCCACAAGGGACGTTTACCGCTATTTTCCTGGAGACGCCCGCGAAACGTAAGCAGACCTTTGATGCCCTGCTGCAAATCGAGGATTACAAAGTTGCTGCTGACTATCTGCTCGACGTTCAAAAAGAGTATAAAGAGCAGATGCAGACGCAACAGACTGAGATGAACCGCCTCACCTATGAGACACGCGACTTGGAGGTATGGCAAAACCAACTCGCGGAGGCGCATTCGCTCGCGCTCGTCTATCTCAGACAACAAAAACAGGACAGACAGCAATTGCTGATGTACCGTGAACGCCATGCCGTACTGATACGGCAGGAAAACGCTCTGCGTACCCTCCATCAGCACTATGAGCATAACCAACAGAGTTATCAGCACAATCAGGCCTTGTTGCTGGAACGTGAGCAGCGTCTGCACCATGCGCGCACGGCCCAACAAATCTTTACGGTTTCTTTGCCTGCCTACCAACGTTGTCAGCAGGCACGTGAGGTACTCAAACAACTGCATACCGACGAACAGCAGCGCGCAAAACTGCAACAGCAGTTATCCATACAGCAGCGTGCGCAGGCAACCGCACAGGCCAATAGCAAAAACTGGCAAAGTCGCCTAGACGAGGTTGCTGCGGCCCGTCAGCGCATGCGTGAGTTAGAGCCACTGCTACAACAACAAGAGGACCTGGAAAAGCAACGAGATGCGCTCAAAGAGCAAGTCGCACGCTATAATGCAATTGTTGAGCAGGGTAGACGTTTGAGCAAGCAACTCGCTGATGCACAAAAGAGGCTGGAGGAATTACTAAAACGCATCGCCGAGATTGAGCCATTGCAGACAGTGGCCAATCAGCTTTCAGAGCGGAGCGAGCAACTGACACAATTGCGCATGCAAGAGATGGCTGGTGCCACAAAAGAACGTGTTCTGAAGGAGAAACGCGCACGCCGGCAGACGTGCCAGAGCGAGCGGAAAGATGTTGGAGAGAAGTTGCGCAAGGCCGAGGAGAATGTGCGCGTTATCGAAAAACATCGGACACAAGCGGAAGAGATGCCACGTCTTCAGAGCGAGTATGAGCAGGTCGTTGTTGCGTGCAGTCGTCTGGAAGGCAATATCGAAGCCTATGAGGACTCGCGTCAGCAATCCGCTGGTGGGCAATGTCCTTTACTGCATGAAACTTGTCTCAACATCAAGCAACGTGGGAGCGTGAGCTTGGAAGCGTATTTTGACGATCTGCTTCAGACAGAGCGAGCGCAGTTAGAGACTGTGCAGCAGCAGCAGCGGAGTATCAGCGAACGTCGAGAGCAGATCAAGAAGTTTGCTGATGCTCTGCTCAAGCTCGATCAGTACCTAGAGCGGCGCGATGCTTTGATGGAACAGATGCGTAAGCTTGATAGCGAAGTTGCTGCCTTAGAAGGCGAGATCATGCTCTTGAGCCAGGAACTAGCTGCTCTAGGTGATAGCGCGCAGCAGGTCAAGAGCGCGTCCACCGCCTATGAGGAGAGCAAGCGAGCCGATATGCAGGTACGTGAGCTAACAGGTTTATATAAACAGATGCAGGAGAAACGCGATCAGATACAGCAAGACACGGCGACCCTGCAAGAGTGGCGACACGAGGTAGAGGGACTAAAAGGTAGCGAGGCCGCGCTCAAACAGGTGGAAGCTGACCTGCAACGTTTGCAAAATCCACGCTCACGCTTTGCAACACAGCAGAATATTGTTGCGGGAGAGGCGCAATTCCTGCAACAATCGCGTGAAGAGCAGCAACGCTTGGAAGGAATTCAAGGGCAGATGCAGTTGGTACAGGAACAACTGTTGCCTTATACAGCACTTGACAGAGATATTGCGATGCAGCAACTTATCGTCCAGCAGAACGAAGATGGTTACAAGAATTACTTGCAAAACGAAAAAGAGGCGCATCTACTTCCACTGCGCGAACAGGAGTATCAGCAGCAGGAAGAGAAGACACAAATAGCTTTTCAGTTGCTCGAAACAAGTGAGTTAGCCTATCGTGAAGCGGACATGGCCTTTGATGCTGACGAACTGACAAGTACTGTCGTTGAAATACGGCGTCTTGATAGCGATCTGGTGGCATTGAAAGAAAAAAGTAAATATCATCAGGAGAGCATCCTGCAACTGAGCCAGCAGATTGAGAAGGCAGAGCAAATGCGGCAAGAACTAGCGGGCGTGCAGCGGGAGTATCAGACGCTGGAAGACCTGCATAGCATGGCGACGCAATTTCGCACAATTATCAAGGAGGCAGCTCCCCATGTCTTAAAGGCCATGCTCAACGATATTTCAGCGGAGGCTAATCGTATCTTCAATGAGATCATGGGGGACCGCAGCGCGCAACTTACTTGGCAGAATGACTATGAGATCACGCTACGGCGGCAAGCTGTCAATCGCACGTTTGCGCAAATGAGCGGTGGTGAACAGATGAGTGCGGCCCTTGCGGTGCGGTTGGCCCTGCTCAAAAAACTTTCCACACTCAATGTTGCCTTTTTTGACGAGCCAACACAGAATATGGACGAATTGCGCCGCATGAATCTTGCTGAGCAAATACGGCGCGTGCGTGGCTTCGATCAGCTTATTGTGATCAGCCATGATGACACCTTTGAGCAGGGGCTAGACAGTCTCGTGCGGCTGCGTAAAGTGGATGGCGAGACGCGCCTGCTCAGCGAGGAAGAGATACAGCTGGCGATGTATAGCAATGAAGCCAGCTAGCAGATTATACCATTATATTGTACCGTTATTAAGTAGTTTTGAGGGAGAGGGAAGCTGACATATGTTACATAAAGGAAAACTTCAGGCGGCACTCAATCATAAACGTGGCCAGTTCAAGCTGTACGACGGTTCGTTCAGCGATCAATTGCATGCCTATCAACACGAGTTGGAGACGCTGTATGCGCATTATCCATCTAGTGCTATGTTAGAGCAGCACTTACCGCCTGATGGGCATGGCACAACTGCGGGTGCGCGTCCGAGCATCGAGTTTGACCAATGGCTTGCCAGTGCGGCGTATCAGGATTATCACGGCCCACTGTTTTCTTTTGGGCGCGAATTTGCCAATCATGAGCAGGCGCGCCAGTGGGCCGAATGCGTCGAGGGCGTGACGACGATAGCCGTTGATGGGAGCCAGTTGCTACCCTGGCGCGATGCCTCGATCCCTGTCGCGCTGATCCAAGTCGGCTTTTTTGTCAATCCGCACGTGGCGGGCCAGGCGTATACAAAAGATGTGCGTATAGAGGTACTGGCTCCTGAAGAGATCATGGAGGAGGTTAAAAGCGAAGGGCGTGACCCAGACAGCTACCCTTATTCAGATATGCAGGTCACATTGCGCCGCCACCTGTTAGAGGTTGAGACGCTATGCCAGCAAATGGAACAATTCGCGCATGTACGCCAGTCCGACATGCCCTTGCATAGTCCCGTTGTCTTCTTCGATGGTTCGCTTGTTGTCTCGTTTGCCATGACTATGCCCGCACCCTATCGCGATTATTATATCAATGCAGCTGTCTCATTGCTACGTACCTCTGAGCAGTGTCGTATTCCGCTGATCGGTTATATTGATACCAGTTACGCCCGTGATCTGATTACGATGCTACGCTATTTGGATAGTGCGCATGAAAAACCTGTTTTGCGTGAAACGAAGAAAATTCATGATGCTCTGCTCTGGCACGGCAAAATCCACTGGGGTGATCGCACTCCTGCCATGCTGTGTGCGCGCAACGATATCCTCGCCTCTTATGGTGAATACCGTGACAGTATTGCTTTCTGCTATCTACAAACGAGTGCGCATCGTCCGCCGGCGCGCTTGGAATTTCCGCGCTGGATGCTTGATGAAGGGGTGTTGGAGCCTGTCATGGATGTTGTGCGTGCCGAGGTGATTGCGGGCAACGGCTACCCTTATGCTATTGAAACAGCGGATGCGGTCTCGGTGATTACGATGCAGGACCGCGCCGAGTTTTACGCCTATTTCCAGCAATTTATCGAGCGGCAGGGCGGGACCTTCACTTTTTCAACCAAGTCGCAAAGCAAGGGGCGAAGACGCTAAATAGAGTTTACCACTCGCTTGAGAAGAGATAGGGCTGCCTTCTCTCGGCAATTTTCAAGTCTTTTGGTGGAATACCATCTGTATCAATGCCAAATATTAGGACTGGTATATCGATGTCTGAGACACCGCGCTGCTCTAAATCCCAGACAAACTGTTCAAAATAAGAAACGCCTGTAGACATCTCTTCTGCAAGGGCCTTTACAGGCACAATCTCAATCCCGCAATCGATAACGCCCATTCTGGCAAAGATCGTCATTTTTGCGCAGACGTTATAGACCATAAAAGAGTACTTGCCAAATTGTACTTCCACTCCTAACATACTTTTGACAAAATCCATGTCTCTATATGGGGCTTGCCCCCTTGTACGTCCGCGAGGAGTGTAGCCTGGGACATAGTAATCCTTTGAATATTCGGCAGTCACTTTGTAGTTGAGCCACCCTTTCTGTACAAACTGCTCTTTAAAGGCGTTGTTTAAGGCTGGCGGGCTATACAATATCCTATCACGCATAGTTTTTTCTCTGCTGATTTTTGTTTTACACTCCTCAGCATCTATAGCCTCGATAACTTGTAGAACCTCTTCTAGCTGCTCCAGGTGTTTTGCTTTAATTGCCTTTTTGCCCTGATTGAAAGAGTATATACCTGCAATGCGCATAGTTTATTCTCCGGTGCCCTGTTTTTGCCATTCGAGAGGAACTTGCGCTACTTTCTCGCGTCCAGAAGGGATATGGACGGGGCGACCCATGGGACGTGTTTTCAACGTGCCATTGTAAAATTGTGTTATTCGCTCTTTGCTTACTGCAATATATGCGGCCTCTTTGTCTATTCCTATTCCCTGCCTCTCATGCATGAGTGCAGCAATTATTGAAGAACCAACCCCACAATAGGGATCTAGGACAGTATCGTTTTCTTTGGTGAGTGCCAGTACACAGCGTTCAACTAGTTCAACGGGAAACTGGCATGGGTGGCTAGTTTTTTCGATATGATTTGCCTTCACATTCGGAATTTCCCAGCATCCCTGTTCCCACTCTTCGCGTAAAAATTGCCAGACATCGGAGGGATTCTTCCCCAAAGGATTACCAGAGGGTTGCCCTTTATTTGGACCTTTAAAATGCAATTTCCCTGGGTATTTAGATGGCACACGAACTGGGTCGAGGTTAAATGTATATTCGTCGCTTTTGGTAAACCAGAGCAATGTTTCGTAACGACCTGAGAATCTCTTTGAGGCGTGTAAGCCGTGTTCAAAATGCCACATAATGCGATTGCGTAGTTTTAAGCCATATTTCTTGAAAATCGGGTAAAAATATATATCAAGTGGATAGACTTCGCC
>DAICZM010000104.1:8236-12025 GCA_027311145.1 Ktedonobacterales bacterium | reverse complement strand
CAATATAACATCCATGGTCAAAGCAATGCGGTCGTTTGGAATGCCAATTATTTTTAAATCTGCGTCCTCGACACCCACAATGATGATGCCACCTTGAGCATTTGCCATTCCACAAAGTCTCTCAGCCATCTCCGTTGGTCTCGGAGATGCCCTTTTCAATTCAACCGTACTCGTTTCACCACCTGCAATTAGTTGTAGCATTGTAGCATCACTCAGTTTTGGCATCTGTAAATACCCCTCTTTGACCAATATTTTGAATGCATGTCACATTATAACCTCTCATGGGGAGATTATGGGGAGATTATGGGGAGATTATGGTAGCCATGACAGAATTATGGGGAGATTATGGGGAAACTGACACTGCGTCTTATCAAAGACGTCCTCTTAAAAAGTCTCTCCTGTTGGCGTTTCAAAATATGCCTAGAAAATGGTATAGTTAGGGAGGCGAATTGGATACTATTCCTCAAGCAGACTTAACAGTTCTATACAAATTATCCCCACACCGTAAAGGAGCAGGATGGGTATCTATCCTGCTCCTTTTGTATTCTACTCTTCGCTCTCCTGGACCTCGTTGGCGGGGTCTTCGTTTAGCTCTGTCTCCATGAGCGTTTGCTCAGTGGTTTCGCTTTCCGCAGCGGAATCTTCCAGTTCTAGTTCCTGCTCCTGGTCGTCATGCGGCTCAAGTTTCTTGCCGTTGGTAGTGGCAACGGCAACAACTGTATCACCCTCACCGACGTTCATAAGCGTGACACCCTGGGTGGCACGGCCTGCGCGCTTGATGCTGTTGACATCCTGGCGAATAACAACACCACTGGCTGAGATAATCATCAGATCGTTGTCGTGTTCGGTGATGATACGTGCTGTCGCGACGCGTCCAGTTTTCTCTGAGACCTTCGCCGTGATGACGCCGCTGCCGCCACGACTATGACGTGGGTAATCCTCAATGGGTGTGCATTTGCCGAAGCCATATTCCGTGACGATGAGGAGTTCGCTATCTTTTGGCGTTAAATTGAGCGAGACCACAATGTCGCCTCCATCCAGGCGAATGCCACGCACACCGCCGCTGGTACGCGAGGCCGAGCGGAGATCATTTATCGAGAACCGGATTGCTTGACCTTGTGCAGTAATCAGCAAGGCATCGTCGCCACTGCGTGCCAGTTTCGCGCCGATCAGATCGTCATCAGGCTCCAGGTCCATGGCGATCAGGCCCGAACGACGGACCACCTCAAATTCATCCATGGCTGTTTTCTTGACTTCGCCTTTGCGTGTTGCCACGATCATAAAGTCGCGGCTGACGCCCTTTGGCACACAGACCAGGGCAGTGACGCGCTCGCGTTGCTCAATTGAGATGAGGTTAATCAGATGTTCGCCTTTTGCCGTGCGTCCCACATCGGGCAATTCGTACACCTTCAGCTGGAAGACGCGCCCACGCTCGGTAAAGAAGAGTAGGCTATCGTGTGTGTGCGCGACCAGCAGGTGACGCACGGTATCATCTTCGCGGGTCCCCATGCCTGTGACGCCTCGCCCACCGCGCCGTTGCGCCCGATAGGTATTGGATGGCAGACGTTTAATGTAGCCTTTCTCGGTTAACGTGACGACGGCTTCTTCATTCGGAATGAGGTCTTCAGTACGGAATTCGCTCGCCTCGGACTCAATGATATCGCTGCGGCGCGCATCGCCGTATTTTTCTTTTAGCTCGACCAGATCGGCTCTGATGAGCTTGCGAATCTCGTTGATGTCGCTGAGCAGCATCTGATAGTAGTCGATATGCTGAAGGACATCGCGGAGTTCGTCCTCGATTTTCTGCCGTTCCAAAGCGGCCAGGCGAGCCAGGCGCAAGTCCAGCACGGCTTTGGCTTGTTCTTCAGAGAAACCAAATTGGGCACGTAGCTCTTCGGCGAGGCCGGATGTCTCGTTGCGTGAGGAGCGAATGGTACGGATCACCGCATCGAGGTTGTCAAGAGCGATTTTGAGACCTTCCAAAAGGTGTTTGCGCGCCTCGGCTTTGGCCAGCTCGTAGTGGGTGCGGCGCGTGATGACGATTTCACGATGATGGATGTGATGTTGTAAGAAGGCTTTGAGCGTCAGTGTACGTGGCTGTTGATCGACGAGTGCTAGCATATTGGCATTAAAAGCACTCTGCATAGCGGTATATTTAAAGAGCGAGTTCAAAACACTATCGGGGTTAGCATCGCGTTTCAGATCGACAACCATGCGCATGCCCTGGCGATCTGACTCATCGCGCACCTCGGCGATGCCGTCGATGCGCTTATCGCGTGCCAGCTCAGCAATTTTCTTAACCAATTCAGCTTTATTGACTTGATAAGGTAATTCGGTAACGATGATGCTGATGCGCCCACGCTCGGCCTCTTCAAAGAGTGTGCGTGCGCGAATGACGACTTTGCCGCGTCCATTGGCATAGGTGTTGCGAATGCCCTCACGGCCCTGAATGATGCCGCCGGTGGGGAAGTCGGGGCCACGCACAATATGAGAAAGCTCTTCGGTAGTGGCTTCGGGGTTCGCAAGCAGATAGATAATGCCGTCACAGACCTCATTGAGATTGTGTGGGGGAATATTGGTGGCCATCCCAACTGCGATACCGGTCGAGCCATTAATCAGTAGGTTGGGTAGACGGGCCGGGAAAACGGTCGGTTCTTCGGTCTGATTGTCATAATTGGGAACAAAATCGACGGTATCTTTATCAATATCACGTAGCAGTTCGTCGGCGATGGCGGCCATTTTGGCCTCGGTGTAGCGCATAGCCGCTGGCGGGTCGTCGTCTTGTGAGCCAAAGTTCCCCTGGCCGAGAATCAGTGGGTAGCGCATTGCCCAGGGTTGGGCCATACGGACCAGCGTGTCGTATACGGCGACATCACCATGTGGGTGATAGCTCTTTAGGACTTCTCCGACTGTGCCCGCGCACTTGCGAAATTGTTTGCTAGATTGTAAGCCCATCTGATCCATTGCATAGAGTACGCGGCGATGGACGGGCTTGAGACCGTCGCGTACATCGGGGAGGGCGCGACTGACAATGACACTCATCGAGTAGTCAAGGTATGCACCCATCATTTGTTCTACAATATTAACAGGCTTGATGTTGCCCAGTTCCATAACACGTCCTCACCAAAAAACAGACATAGCCGGAAGGCGATATCGGATGGCTGTGAAATGATCTATAGCGTCTATTCAGGGGGATAGTAGCTCTATTCCTGCCTGAGACAGTATAGCATATCTGGCCTATTGAGGCAAGAAGCTTGCTAGTTTCACGCCTGTGTAGCATGTTAGAATGCTTTTTGCATGATTTTCTTTAGTACTAATAGCTACGTGGATAGGCCGAGTGGATGAAGAATGGCAAAATTAGTAAAACATGTAAAAAAAGATTTTCAGTTGATACATGCGGTTTTGTGCCGACTATGTGGCCTATGCTGGTGTTTTTTCGTGAGCGGTTGGCTTTGCAGCTGGATGTGGGTGCAAAAGTGAGAATAACGCAGCGAATAGAGATTTTTGCTCGCTCAATCTCTATTCATTCCTGGTAAGCTGTGGTATCATTAGAGGAAAGAGCGGACATTTAGGGCCATAGTAAACGATGAATAGTAACACAAATTTCATTAATGTATTGCATAGTATGCTGGCTTTGATGCCATAGAGGGGAGAGAACAGCATATGTCATCATTGCCCTTTACCGCCCAGCAGTGTTTTTTTGTTGCCATCCTTCTATTTATTGTAGGAGGCTTCATGCGTGGCTGGCGAAGAGAAGTTATTTCGCTCCTCTTCATTCTGCTGGGTATT
>DAICZM010000104.1:0-8226 GCA_027311145.1 Ktedonobacterales bacterium | reverse complement strand
GTATTTTTTTCGTAAGGCCGGGAACAAGTCAGGGTATCGCGGCATTTATACAACAATTACCGACACGCTTATCCTATCTTGTGACGGGGAGTGCGGCGTCACCGACAAATGGGAGCAATAACTATAATTTGGGGCCATTGGGAACTATATTGATTTTTATGCTTGTAGTTGCTTTGGGCTACTACGTAGGCAATAGAGCTTTCCCCAAGCCTGCAACCCCGCTGGATCGTTTTATCGGCGTTGTGCCTGCATTGATCTCAGCGGCAGCGGTTCTCTATTTTTTGAACATCAGTGGCATTTTTGTCAAAGATGCACAGGGACAAGAGAGCATTGCCGCCGTCTTCCAGATTCCTGATCCTAGCTCCTACGTGCCGCTTCTCTTCATCATTGCTATTATAGCGGTCATTGTAGGTTTAGTTTCGACCCGTGTGAACAAGAAGAGTTCGCCACCAGCGAAGAAGTAGACACACGGCATCACTGTTGTATGGTATGCATACTGTGATCTCTGTTATGTAGCGACGGCACTGAATACTCTACGCATTATTCAGAGGTGAGATGATGGCAAAAGAAGCTGCACGCAACGCCAATCAGAGTCAGATGCCTGATGATCCGTGGCGTTCGGGACGAACTCGCTTTGGTTTGCAACAATTTCGGCGTGGGGGCGACCGCAATTGGCACTTTTCGGGTCAGCAACCAGATGAGATCGTCAGAATGGTCGTGCGTAAACACTGGTGGTTTCTTGTAACCCCCGCGTTGCCTTTTATCGGTGCGTTGGTCCTATTGGTTCTGATACTGTCGGCGACGGTTGCTTTGTCCTCGTTTGGCACGCTCTGGTATTTCGCAGATGCGCTTGTTTTCTGTTTGGTGATCGGTACTGGTGTCTGGTTTGTCTGGCGCGATCTGATTGTCTGGTGGGTTGAAAGCTATATTATCACCAATAAACGTATCATTAATGCCAGTGGACTGCTGCAACCTAAGCGGCAAGAGACCCCGCTTGAGCGTGTGCAGCAAGTGGGCGTAGACATGGATAACATATGGGGTTTTTTTCTTGGCTATGGCAAGGTGCATGTCTACCTGGTGGGTGGAGACCTGATTATTCCCAATGTGCCAGACCCGAAGGGTGTCAAAGATGCCATTCAGGGGGTAACCGAGGATTTTAAGGCCAAGAAACCAAAAGATAAACCAGTTCCAATCCCTAAGGACCCTGAGATGGCGGCTGTCCTGAAGAGTCTCGCCGATGGTAAGCCAGTTCCCAAGCTCGCAGACGCTGATGAGAAATATCCGCCACCCCGCAATCCCGACCGTGTGCGTGGTCCACGACGCACCTTTGGCGGCTTCCTGCGCATTCCCTGTGATGTGCGTTACTTTTCAGGAGAGCAGACGGTTAAGTATGTGCAGCGTTCTCAATATGTCCTTTTGCGCAATTTGGCTGTGCCTGTTCTGTTGCTCCTTATTGTGCTGCCAGTTACGGTGGTCACGCCCTTTACCTCGGTGTTGTCAGGCTCTTTGCAGATGTACTGGTGGATTTTCATGGCCGTGCTTGTTCTGGGGCTGATTCTCTCGATGGGTCTGGTCTATATCAACTATGTTGATGATGTCTATATACTGACGAGCAGGCGCGTGATTGACATCAATCGTCGTTTTATAATTACATTTGAGTCACGCCTGGAAGCAGAGTACAAAAATATCCGCGATGTGCGTGTGCGCGTGCCAAATGTGATTGAGCGTTTACTCGATGTTGGTGATGTCTATATTGAGACACCGGGTAGTGCGGAGACCGATATCATCCTAAGATCGGTCGATCACCCTTTTGTGCTACAAGATGAGATTTTTGCGATCAGGAACCACAAAGATAAAGTTGATAAGGTGAAAAAAGAGAACGAAGAAAAGCAGGTTTTGGGTCGCTGGTTTGGAACAGTGGTCACCCAAATCGAAGGCAAGACACGGAATACGCCGTCTCTGCAAGGGATGAACCTGCTTACTGCGGTTGCATGTGCGCAAGAGATCGGCTTGGACGTGCTTGTCTGGGGTGAAGATGACAGCAGACCAGATGTGCCACCAGGTCATGTTGTTCACCAGAACCCGCCAGCAGGCACGGTCATCATGCCTGGTAGCCAGATTGAGGTGGTTTTGAGCAAACGTTTCGCGCAGATTGATCAGATGCGGGTAGCACCCTGAAACACAATGTTTCAATTGACTGTGGTGAGTGGTGAGGACATGACACATCCATAAGGTGTGTCATGTCCTTTTTGTCGGTGTCATATGGCCACCTCATTCCATGAAGGCCGGCAATTTCCTATTTTGTGGGAACGGTGAGCATCTGGCGGTAGACCTCAAACGTCTGGCGTGCAATCTTGCCTTGCGTATAATTTTCAAGGACACGCTGTCTGCCTTGTTTTGCCAATGAGGCATAGAGGGTGGGATCATCGAGGAGTTTGCGAATGCAGGCTGCTAATTCGCGGGCGTCACCCTCTTTGAAAATCAGACCAGCGTCACCAATCACATAAGGAATTTCGCCTGAGCTGGAGCCAATCACCGGTGTCTCGCATGACATGGCTTCCGGTAATACGCGCCCAAATTGTTCCATCCAGTTGGGGCGCGTGAGTGAAGGAAGGACAAAGACATCGAGTTGTTCCATCTCACGCGGCACATCGTAAGTTGGCACACTGGGCCGAAAGCTGACGCGCTCGCTCACGTCTAGTTTTTTTGCCAGCTCTTCCAATGGTATTTTCATCGGGCCATTGCCAATGAAGACCACCCGACAGTAGTTGGGTAGCAATGGGAGGGCTTCGACCATCAGGTGCAAGCCCTTCTCTTCTTTCAGCCGCCCAATGAAACCAAGTGAGAAGGGAGCGTCGGGTTTGCGTAACTTACGTGGTGCGCTCCGTGCGTAAATATCCGTGTCGAAACCAAACTGTGGAATTACGTGTGTTGAACCTGTGTAGCCTTTGCGCTTCAAAACTTCCGCGGCTTCACGATTGCCGGCAATCGCCACTTCTGCATGTTTGTAGTTATATATCTCGAATTGGCGGAACGGGGGGGGATAGGTGCGATATAAGTTTTGCCAGGTAAAGAAGAGCGCGTGGGCGTGCTGCTGCATCGCCAGCCGCATCGCGTGAAAGGTCGCGAAGTTATATGGCTCTTCATCGATATGCACGATTTCAGGGCGTACTTCGGACATGATTTTTGCTAATTGGGGGTAGTAGTGCAGATGGAAATTGCCATTAAAGGCGATGGGGGTCACGATCATCTGATAGCCGTCGGTGTAGAGACGTTCGAGCATCTGCTTGCTACCATCGTCGCTTTGCCAGTATTCCGGTGTCGCCAGGGTCAGTTCGACACCGGGGCATTTTGCTAGTTCCTCAAGTTTGCGCTGTGAGGTTCCCGCCACAAGGGCTTTAGAAATCATTAATACGCGCATCTCTATTTCTTTCTTTGCGTTGTCACGGTAGTTGTACTCTTCTGATAAACTTCTTCGTAAACTGCGAGTGTCTCACGAGCTGTTTTGTGCCAGCTAAATTGAGCCGCTTGTTGGAGTGAGCGCGAGCGTAAATCAGTGCGTAGTTCATTCTGCGTTAGCACGAGCTGCATGGCGTCAACCATGGCATCTAGATCATCGGGGTCAATACTGATTGCAGCTTCGCCAACGACTTCTGGGAGAGAGGTGCGATTTGAGCAAACGACTGGTGTGCCGCAACTCATGGCTTCTAAGGGTGTTAGACCAAAACCTTCATAGAGCGAGGGGAACACAAAAAGACTGGCCCCACTGTAGAGTGCGGGTTTGTCTTCTTCTTCAATAAAACGATAGATGATCTGGCCTGTCATGCCCAGCCCGGCAGCGACGGGGCGCGGATCGGGAAAGAGTGGGCCACTTTGCAAGTCAGGATTGCCCGCGACGAGGAGCTGTAGTTTAGGGTCACCGATTTTGCTATAGAGGTGGGCAAAGGCGCGCACCAATTGAGGGACATTTTTGCGTTGGTCCAGGCCACCGAGATAGAAGATATAGCGTTCGCCCAAGCCGTAGCGGGCGCGGGCAGCCGCCAGCGTTGCCGGGTCAGTTACCGGACGATACTCGGCCCCGGCTGCCTGATAGATCACGCGGATCCGTTCAGATGGAATTTTCAGGGCGTCGATGATATCCTGGCGGGCATGTTGCGAGATCGTAATAATCATGGTCGCGTTATGCGCAGCTTGTGAGACGAGACGCATGTAGGCTTTGACTTTTGTGCCGGCCTGATAGAGCGGAAGGCGTAGAGGAATGACATCGTGAATGGTCACGATTGTTGGCGTGCGTGGGAGAAGCGGAGGGGCAAAATATGGCACATGGAAGAGATCGACGCCAGCCTCGCGTGCGGCGGCTGGCCCGGTCAATTGCTCCCAGAGCAGCTTTTCGAAATTTTCCCGATTGTTGGCAAACCCCGGAACAGGTTTGACCTGATAGGGAAAAGCAGGGGTGGTCGATTGTTCAAGCGGTTGTGGGCCAAGTAAGACATAGTCATTATCATGGTCGATTTCCGCCAGGGCTGCGAGTAGATGCGTCATATATTGTCCGCTCCCGGTCGCGGGATATTGGAAGAAGAGTGCATTAATACCAATTTTCATGAAATGAAACCCTCATCGGTGAAATTTTGTCCCCCAGTATAGAGTTTTTGGTAGCCTGCCAGCATTTTGCGCGCGGCCCCGGCCCATGTATAGTGTGAAGCACGCAGGTAACCTTTTTGGCGCAGTTCTTCGCGCAACGTCTCATTCTCTAGCAAACTGATGATCGCATTGGCGAGAGCAGCCGTGTCGTATGGATCGACAAGCAGTGCAGCATCACCAACTACTTCCGGCAGTGACGAGGTATGGGAAGTAATCACAGGTGCGCCACAGGCCATTGCTTCTAGTGGAGGAATGCCAAACCCTTCAAAAAAAGAGGGGAAAGCAAAAACATCGGCCATACTATAGAGCGTAATAAGCTCGAGTTCTGTTACTCGTCCGAGAAAACGTACTTTTTTTTCTAAATGGAGGGTTGTGACTAGTTCTTGTGTTTCTTCATATAGCCATCCATGCCCACCGGCAATCGCAAGCATAGCGGGGCCGTTTTTCTGCTTTTGGGCCTGATGAAATGCTTTAATCAGGCCCATGTGGTTCTTCCGTGGCTCCAGCGTTCCCACGGCTAGCACAAGTGGATGTTTCAAGCCGAATTTATGCTGTGTTGCACCCAGCAAAAGGGGGTCGGTGATACGTTTAAAGTGAGGTGAGACGCCGTTAGGAACAACGGTGAGTTTTTCGCGTGCTACCTGGAAATGCGTGATGAGTGTCCGTGCAACTTCAGAGGAGACGGCGGCGACAAGGTCTGCTCTGGCAAGCGCATCGGGTACGACGCGCTTGAGATAGGCGGCCAATGCTGGTACTGCATACTCAGGATGCTCTAGAAAAGCCAGATCATGAACCGTGACGACCTTACGGATGTCGTTGTTGAGCGGAGGAAGCACAAAATCTGGGCCATGGTAGATATCAGCAGAACCCGAAAAAAAGGTTGCGGGCAAGGGAAAGTGCAAGCGATACCAGAGGATATTAAGATAGCGATCTGGAATAAAGATGCTTCTGCCAACTACATTTTTCGCAGATGGAAATGGATATGCTGCTGTTGGATGCCCACTCGTCAAGAGTGTGTATCGATTTTCCTCATCTTGAGCCAGCATCGCAGCCACCAGATTGCGTACATAAGTTCCTACGCCCGCACTCTGGCGGATGCCCGCAGTGTAATCAATCGCAATACGCATGAGTCTACCTTACGTCAGAATGTTACTTACTGGTTCGTTGGTGTTCCAAACAATCCGAGTGGGGCGCCACCCAGGAGATGGAAATGTAGGTGAAACACAGACTGTCCAGAGTATTTGCCAACATTGGTGACAAAACGATAGCCCTTCTCATCAATGCCACGTTCGTGCGCAAGGTGTTGTGCGGTAGTAAATATTTTTGCTAAGATAGGGGCATCGGCGGCGGTTAAATCAGCCATTGATGCGGCCATATGTTGACGAGGAATAATGAGAATATGTTGTGGGGCCTGTGGATGGATATCTGCAAAGGCAAGTACATCATCATCCTGATAGAGTATCTGTGCGGGTATTTGACCTGCAGCAATCTTACAAAATAAGCAATTTTGTTGCATCGACACTATTAAAAACTCCTCTTGTTTGGGTGACAAGACCATAGGTTAAGGAAACCGTCAGGATATGTTCCTACAAGAAAGAACGTATCAGCCTCTTGTTCTGTCATTGCAGGGGTACTCCTGGCGGATTACCTTGATTGTTTTGTGTTGTCGGCTATGCTTGTTGCGCGTTTTCGCTCACTGCCGCCGCAACGGCGGGCGAACTTTCGGCAATTTCGTGCATCTCTGCTACGGATTGTGCGTCAGCTGTTATTCCCATTTGGTTGTTATCACTACTTGGTGCAGGAGTGGCTACAGCTATGATCGGTGTATCTGCTGTTGTTGCTCCTTCGCCATCTTCTTGCTGCTTGGTCGGCGTGCGCTTTTGATGTGGTGGTGTGGCTGGTAGACCATGCAGGGAGGGATCATTGTATTGTGGCAAGTTCAATTCTTGACGAATTGTTTTAATTGCCTGATACACAACCGCAGGTTTAAGTGAGAGTTGCTCGGCAATACTTTTATGGATACCTACCGCAGGCACGGGTAATGCAAACTCATATACGGCTTTGATACGCTCCAACTCTTCTATACTGCCCTTATAGGCCTGAATTTCCCACCAGCTTGGAATATCTTGCCGATCACGTAGCTCTTTAATCACCCTCTTCACCGCTGATTTAGGAATACCAAGCTCTTGTGCGATTTGTGTCCGAATACCATCAAACTCGCTTGGTATGGCCAGTTCCAGATAGCGATTCTCGATTTGAGCAACCTGTTCTGGTGTTGGCTGAAAGGGTTGCGGTGGTGGAATCTTCTCGCGCACTGGTTTCGGAGGCGAAGGCGGTTTTGATGTCTTCATTTTTGGGCGTGGCTGCGGTTTGCTACCGGGGCGGCGTTCGCGCTCGTAACGACCGCCAGGACCGCCAGGACCGCCAGGACCGCCAGGGCGTGGCCCATGCCCAGCGGTTCCTTCCATAGGTTGGCGCGGACGCTGTCCCAATGTGCCCGAATAGGTTGTACCGGGTTGCACGCGATAAGCCGAAGGGCCATGATTTTCGCCTTCGCGGTCGCGATAGTTGGCAGGGCCACGTCGTTCTGGATATGGGCGTGGGCCACGCTCGTCGCGGTCGCGATAATTGGCAGGGCCACGCTCGTCGCGGTCGCGATAGTTGGCAGGGCCACGCTCATCGCGGTCGCGATAATTGGCAGGGCCACGCTCATCGCGGTCGCGATAATTGGCAGGACCACGCTCATCGCGGTCGCGATAATTGGCAGGACCACGCTCATCGCGGTCGCGATAATTGGCTATCGAACCTGATCCCTGTCCGTCAGTTGCACCTCGACCATCACGATCACGCGAAGAAGATGGCGGTGTTGGTATTTTAGGGCGTACAGGCTGATCGGGTTGACTTACTTTGACATCACTAAGTGAGTCAACCCATTGATTGGTTCCACTTTGTACAGATTTGGTTTAGGTGGTGGTGGTGGGACGACAGGGCGTGTCCCCTGTATCCCTGGTACGTTTCCCGCTGGTGGATTTTTCGTTGCCACCTTCTCTTTTTTTGCTTTCTGCACACAGTCAGGGCAAGTGATTTCCTTTGCATTTGCCGACTGGAACCACTTGTTGCACGTGTTGCAGCGCACTTTCACTTTGCTCATGCGCAAAATCCCCTATACCATTAAAATTGACATCATGTCACTGCGTCGGAATGCAATTCTTATTATAGGTGCAAGAGGGTCTCCTTGTCTATGCCTTAGGTACTGTAGTGTCTGAGCGTGCAGGCAAGTAATTGTTGTGTTTTCCGCGAGTCTCGGTGACGGGCTTGCTGAGCAGAGATCCGCGGATGGCTTCGGAGGCGGCTTTATGAAGAATAAGGGCCAGAAATGACCGCATTGCTTGGACTAAAAAGTACCCCAAAAATGAGGTCCGCGCAAACCATTGTGTAAACTGGCTTCTCATGCTATACTACGAGGGTAGCCGTCTAAAAGGCTGATACTGCCCGTGAGGGATTGATACCATCAATATCAGCGCAGGTCTGGGAACAATACTTCCGTCTAAAAGGCTGATACTGCCCGTGAGGGATTGATACGAA
>DAICZM010000103.1 GCA_027311145.1 Ktedonobacterales bacterium | reverse complement strand
CCTGTAAGATATCCTGATCGACCTCGGTCTCTGTCCCATCTACCGAGAAATCAATCAGTTGTCCCTGAAGGCTGGCCCAATGCGTGATCTCGCTCCGCATCGCCGGCACGAGAGTGCGAAATGGGGCCGTGCGCAATGCGAGTGTGTCATCACGCACCGTTGTTGCCTGTGCGCTATATTGGCGTGTCAGATTACGCAATTGCTCAAAAGCTGTGCGCATGCGCGTTGAGGCCATTGCGATATCGGCTGTGACCTCATTGAAAGCCCGTAGCAGACTATCGCGTTCGCTGTCGCGCTCTAGTTCCAGTTCGTCCCATGAGCTTGCTCCTGTTTGCAAGAGATGTGGACGCAGACGTATTCGTCGTGCAACCTGTTGCCGTTGTGTCGTTTCGCCCAAAATGCGTGCGATTAACGAAGATGTAGGATGGTTTGGTGGCTCATTTGCGGTATGAGAGGATGCATAGTGCGAGGCAAACTGGCCTTCCAGGGCATGGAGCCGTCCTTGTGCGGCCTGCAACTCCTGAAAAGCCTGTTCAACCAGTTCTTCCGCGTTTGCCAGCAAGGTTTGCATGCCGACAAGTCCCTCGGCGTGTGCGATCACGCGATCAACTCGTGCAAGGGCAACAGGTAATCCTACAAGCGTGATTTCATCAGGCCGTTCTGTTTGTTGGAATTGTTCGTGTGTCTGCTCTCGTGCTGTCTCTGCATCAGCTTGTGTTGTGGCATGTTTACCAGGCGTGCTATCTGTGGTTGTGAGCAGTTGCGTCAGCTGTCTCGGTGTCTCCTGCGCAGTTGGACGATCATTAAAGTCAAGCGCGAGTTGGTCAAGGGCTTCTTCAAAGACATGGTAGCGTTCATGGTCTTCGACTCCTGTTGTGCGCAACGTTGCAAGCATGTCTTCGAGGGCTTGCACTGCGTGTTGTGTGGCTTGAAAGCCGACCAGCGGAAAAATTGTCCCTTGCTCTGTGCGTTCAATAATCAATTCAATGCTATGCGCGATCTCGGCCATGAGATGGTATTCTATCGAGCCGGCAGTGCCACGTATCTTATGTGCGGGGCGTCGCAAGGCAGACAAGCGTGTGATATGAAGATGCCCATCCTGCTCCATCTGGTGTAGGAGATGGCTCATAGCGGTGATATCCTGACCGACCTCATCACAAAAAAGGGCGCGTATTTCATCCAGCGCAACGTCCTCTAGCTCTTCCTCTTGAGGGGAAAGGGCCGCTGTGGGTGCGCTGTGTCGATCATCCCAATTTTCAAAGGCGTCGAAAGCGCGCAAAATGGCGAGGTCTTCGTCAGAGAGACCGTTCTCATTCAATGGTGGGCGATCACTCATGTGATAGTGATTTCTATCTGCTGTACAATATCAGTGAAAATCTTTGCCATATCGAAAACCCATGCCTCAATTTCATCGCACACATATATTCCTTGTAACATGTCAAGCCGCTCGGACGCAATGTGGTTCTGCGTTCTGTGCGTGGCATGCATTCGCTGTGGCTCGAGTGCGATGCTTGTTTCTGCTGATGCGACAGAGAAGGCGAGCAGCGTTGCATGATAGTGAGCGATAAATAGCATGTGTGCTGTACGGGGAAGCACCCAGGAGACTTGTGATTCCTTCCCCATGTATGCTGCAAGATCAATGACCGGAACCACTGTGCCGCGCCATGCTGTCAGGCCTATCATCCAGCTGGGCGTTGAGGGTAAAAATGCGTAGGACGCAGTGGTTGGATAGACTTCGCGCAAAAATGACAGGGCGAGCAGGCCGTACTGCTCGCCTATCCTGCAAAGTAGATACTCATCTTGCCTGTCTGATGTGGGTTGCGCTGCGCTGGCGAGTTCGTGGGCATAGTCCCAAAAAGCATCATCGCCTAATGCAGCCAGAAAATAGGGTTTTGCATCTAGGATGGTGTTTTCTTCACCAGCAGTGGCGTGCTGGTTATCCACGTATCTGTAGTTGGTTTGATGCTGGTGTGCCAATGTAAGACTCGATCACGGAAACGATATCTTGTGTTTTAAACGGCTTCGTAATATAATCTTTTGCTCCCGCCAGTCGCCCTTTGAGACGATCTATCATCCCATCACGGCGTGATAGCATCACGATAACGGTATTGCCAAATTGGGGCTTGGTTTTGAGGCGGCGTGCCACTTCATAACCATCCATTTTCGGGAGGCCGATATCAAGCAGGACCAGATCAGGAATACGCATGCGTGGGTCTGTTAAGGCCCTCATCGCTTCTACGCCATCAGAATAAGCCTCAACTGTAAAGCCTTCGCGCCGCAGACTGGTTTCGATAATTTTGCGTACCGTTGGTGAATCATCAATGACCATTACGAACTTACTCATACTTGTTGTCCTCTTTTCCCTCTGCCGCACTACCATCCAGTAATGTACAACTGACGCTCACGCACAACAGCATGAACGTTGCGAGAATACGTTACAGAAAAGTCATTTGCTAATTTTTGCGTGGAGGATTATGTCTTCTACCCCTGCCGCATCCACTGTGCTATTCCTCTGTTGAGCGTTGTCTGCTCTTCAGCATGAATACATAACCACTAAGACGATGTTACCACACAAATGTGCTTTTCTGCAACCTTTTGGCATAAAGAAAATCTTAAGAATTTGTAAAGTAGAGTTTATTTCGCTGGTAATGTGCGCAAAAAACGTTCAAGCAAGCGTATTCGATGCAATTGTTGAAAATCAACAATGTTGGTATATTCGTGCGTGCTATGCTGATGCAGTTCTTGTTGAGTGAGCCGGTGCAATAATGCCGTGTCTTCGCTCCATGCGATGGTATGCAGCATAAGCTGAAGACGCTCGCCGACACTGTGTTGTTCTATGCGTGTCAGCCAAAGGGCAAAGAGTCGCTCTAACCAGCCTTGACGTTGCTCTCGTGAGAGCAACGTGACCATACTTTGTGCGGGGGTGAACTGTACGCTACTGCTCGCCTCACTGAGTAGCATTTCGAGTGTTGGCAATGCGTTGTCGAGTTGTGCATCAAAAATTGTTTGCAAGGTATCCTCTGTGCTGCTCAGACGTGCATCTATTAACAATTCGTAGAGAGCCAGCGCACCGGGGAGATCATGCAACTCTTTGCAGGTTTCCGCTTCGTCGTAGATCTCGCGCAAATCGTGTTGTAGCTCTGTTGCAGACGGGTCTTCTGCTCGATGGCTGCTATCGGCAGCGAGACGCAGACGATAGCGGTTGATGTCCAGACTTGGCACGGAAGCCGCTATCGTCGTGTCTTGTGGAACTTCAACGCTGCTAAAATCCCAGTCCTCTGTTAGCTCTTCGTCAAGCTCATCGCCGCTGTCATCGCTTGTGAGAGGTTCTTTTGCATGTGGCTCTGCGTGAAGCAGGTGTGTGATTTCTGGGAGCAGGGCAGGATAACGTTTCAGCAGCTCTCTTAGTAATGTCACCAGTTGTGCATTATTCTGCTGTTGTAACAGGCGTATGAAATCCGCTTCTAGGGCTGTGTTTTCCTGCATAGTGGTATCTTTCACTATTCATAATAGCGTGTTGCTAACAAATTGTCCGTGTTACGATGGGCGAGGGTGTCGCTGTGCATTGTCTTGGCGCAAGGCGATGGGCAAGGTAAAAGCAAAGGTGCTGCCTTGCCCGATGCTGCTCTTGGCTGAGATACGCCCGCCATGGCTCTCGATCACATGACGCGCAATTGCTAGGCCAAGCCCTGTGCCGCCGCCCCCCGGACCAATATAGTCGTTTTTTGTGCGTGCGCGATTTGTTTTATAGAAACGCTCGAAAATACGCGGCAGTTCGTCGGCGTGAATGCCGACGCCTGTATCACGTACAAAAAATTGCTGAAGCGAGTGATGGGAGAACGGGTTTGTGCCAATGACGATCACACCGCCCGATGGCGTAAATTTGATGGCGTTATGCACAAGGTTTACGAGGACACGTGTGATTTGTTTGCTATCGGCAGCAACTAGTGTTTGTCCTTGCACAATTTCGGTGCGTAAAACGACACGGTGGCGTTGCGCCAGTGGTAGCATGCGTGCCATCACCTCGCGTACCAGTTGTTCGGCCTCTAATGGCTCAATGTTCATTAGCACATGGCCAGATTCCAGGCTCGATAGCTCTAGTAGCTCGTTTACCAGATCAGTGAGATATTGCACTTCGACCTCAATTTTTTCGACGAAGCCTTGAGCAACCTCGGGATCGGTATCAATGGCGTCTTCCAGTGTCTCAGCCAGCAGGCGCACAGAGGTCAACGGCGTGCGTAGCTCGTGTGAAATGTTGGCTATAAAATCGCGTTGCGCACGTTCCGCCCGGCGGACAGCGGCTTGATCTTCAATGGTAATGGCGAAATAGTGATATTCTTGCGGAAGCGAGGTGGGCGTTTCTTGTGCATGCGTAGCGAGTGGTGAGACGAGAATCTGCCAGGGAATTTCGATCTCTCCGCGTACATATTTGCTTTGCTGAGGGAGTGTCGTCTGAATGCTTTTCTGGACTAGCTGCACGATTCCATGATCGTGAATAAAAAGGTCAAAGCTCAGATCAGGCGTAATAGCTGTCAGCCCTTGCTTACTATAAAAGGTCTGGGCCGCTTTATTTGCATAGCGAATAATGCGCTCCCTATCAATGACCAGCGTTGGAATGGGCACTGCATCAAGCAGGCTTCTAAAAAGAAGATGATGGTCGATGCTGGTATATTTATTCATCACAACTCCACTGCGCTGTTTCTTGACTACAGGCATCATGGTTGTCGGATTGCTTCTCAAGTGGCAAAAAGGCAGAACATGTTATAGATATGATGGAGAGAGCTGCCTTGCTCTTTCTGTCATACAAAGAGGGACCACCTGTAGGTGGCCCCTCTAAAATGGCTCCTCGAACAGGATTCGAACCTGTAACCCATCGGTTAACAGCCGATTGCTCTACCGTTGAGCTATCGAGGAATATCTGCTCTCAACGCTGTTTAGTATACATGACGAAGTTTTTCTTGTCAATACTTTTTGGCAACTCCCTAGAAAACACAACGCTTTTGCCTCTACAATACTATCAAGCGGGGCTGTTTTGAATGGGCGTGGTTCGTGCGAGAATATAGTGTGTGACCGAGGCATAATATTCAAAAATACCATCATTGCGTTTACGCTTCAAAACATAGATTGGCACATTCTCGCTCAAGCCATAGCCGTATGCCTGAACGGTCATTAGCGTGTCATCAACGATGTAGATATTAAAGCGAGGACACACATTGTACATCAAGAGCTGCAAGCGCGATGCGCTCTCCGTATCTTTGTTACTGATATGTTGGTGAACCCATTGCATCTGTGCAATATTAATGCTTGTCAGACCGCTAATAATGCCCGGCGTAATCTGCTCTTCCCGCTCACGCTCTCGGCAATAATAGCCATGAGGGTCGAGAAAACAGAGGGTAAATGTTGTGCGTTGTTCGAGGATCGCACTAATAACCTTATCATTGCTATAATTTTGGACCAGTGCGTTCAAGCTGATGCCGACGCCCAGCACCTGTTGGGCATGTTCAAACATGCGGAGGTAGGAAAATCCGCTGCTGAACTCGGCCCGATTGCGGTAAATGTGCCAAATCTCGTCCTGGGCATCAAAGATATGCTGCCATGTCTGTGGCTCTGCTTGTGGATGTGCCCCTGGAGTTTTTTTCTGATTGTGTGTTTGTGCATGAGCTGCCTGAATCCAGTCATTCATTTCTTCTGTTGTCACCTGCATCAGTTTGGCTAGATGTGGAATCTGGTGTACGCCGGGAATGCGTTCCCCGCGTTCCCATGCTGAAACTGTGGCGAACGCATAGGCCCATGTCTTGGCTAACTCGCGTTGTGTCCAGCCCTTTTGTTGCCGAAATGCTTTGAGCCGTTCAGGAAAACTCTCACTTGCAGTCATAACCCATCCTTAGAGTGGGGTGAGCATGAAAACGCCAGACAGAAACCCGGCGTGAAATGCGTTGTGTGTTGTGATATTTGTAATCGTACAGCAAGACGGCTCTTGTATGCAATATAACTTGACGCTGTTTCGCACCTTATTGGCATCTACCCGTAAAAAAGACCTTTATGCATCGTGTAGCTAGTAGATGAAATAGGACATGCTCTCACCTGAAAAGAGCATACAGATGCTGTGCAGTTGCTAAAAGAGGCTCTAAGATGTATATAAAAACGTTACCCCGCCAGCAGCGTTTCAAAATAGGTTTTCTGGCAGGTTTGTTTGCGGGTATCATTGCCTCAGCTTTGATGCTCCTTTTAAGTGTCACCGTTGGGGGCATTGCGTTGCCAGATGTGTTTGCTTCTGCCCTGACCCAGGTGATGCCGCCGTCACTGTTTGCGTATTTGCATCAATTAATCGGTGGTGATGCCAAGCATTACTTGTTTTATAGCATCCTGGTGGGTCAATGTCTCGTCTTTGCTCTTAGTGGCGCTCTCTGTAGCTGGCTGCTCAGCATTGGTCGAGAACGCCTTGCTCTACTCGGTAACAAGTTTGCTTTACTGGATCAGAGCGATGGTGACCAATCTCCCGACTTTGTGCATTGGACGAGTGCCATCTTGCTGGCCCTTATCCTCTGGCTTGTGACGGGTTTGGTTTTTTTACCCGTGACAGGTGCTGGTTTCTTTGGGAGCCAACTGCTCATTGGTCCCCTGAACAGTATGTTTAGCTTGGCGGTCGTTGGCTTGGTTTTTGCGGTCCTTTTTCTCCTCATGCATAATTGGTTGGTCGAACGTCAGTTTCGCACGCATGCCGCAGCCAAAACGGGTGTATCGACCACGCGGCGTACAGCCCTCCGGCATGGTTTAGAAATGCTGGGGATTGGCGTGATCGGCATCCTGGCCTGGCGTTTTGTGACTGGTGGCAGTTCTAATCCAGCCGTTGATACTTCGACAAGCCTTCTGAGCCAGTATAAGAAAAAGATTACTCCTCCACCTGTTCCTAACTACGGTACGCTTCAGCCGGCGCCCTTGCTCTCGCCAGAAATCACCACCAATGACCAGTTTTACGTTGTCTCGAAAAATATTGTCGCAGACCCAACCGTGAATGCCGATCACTGGTAGCTCACCGTCGATGGGCTAGTGGACGCGCCCTATACCCTTTCTTATCAGGAGCTACTGACCTTGCCAACGAAGCCGCAATATGAATCGCTGATGTGTATTAGTAACGAGGTGGGAGGCTCCTATATGAGTAACGCGCTCTGGGATGGGATTCCTCTGGTGGACCTACTCCAGCGTGCCGGTGGCATCAAAGCAGGGGCCAGCAAAGTCGTTCTCTATGCCGTTGATGACTATAGCGATAGTATCCATATGAGCAAGGCGTTGGAGCCAACGACGATGCTGGCTCTGCGAATGAATGGAGTGACGTTGCCGCAGGGACATGGTTTTCCGGCACGTTTGCTTGTGCCTGGCATTTATGGGATGAAGCATGTCAAGTGGGTGACACGTATTCAGGTCGTAAATACTGATTACCAGGGCTATTGGCAACAACGTGGCTGGAGTGATGCCGCAGATGTGCGCCTGACCTCGCGCATTGACACACCTCTGGCGGGTTCCACGCTTCGTGCGCATCAAGCGGTCTTGATTGCGGGTGTAGCTTTTTCTGGCAATAAAGGGATTAGTGAGGTTGACGTAAGCCTGGATGGGGGCACTAGCTGGCAACGGGCCACCCTCAAACGTCCGTTCTCTGATCTGACCTGGGTTCTTTGGGAGTTGCCCTGGCAAGCGGTCGCAGGCACTTCTACAATTGTCGTGCGTGCTATTGATCTAGAAGGTGATGTGCAAGACCCCAATGCGGAATCGCCGTTGCCCAATGGCTCCTCTGGCTATCATACGGTGAGCGTGACTGTCAGTTAAACTTGGCTCGTCACCTTCCATTTGTCTTAGAGAAGAGGTCGTATATATACAACCTCTTCTCTCTTACGTTCTGCATATGACTAAACAAATGTAGCAGATCATACACTGCCAAATTTTTTGTCCGGTTTAAGCAGGCTCGTTGATTATGATAAGTAGGGGATAGATAATACGGTAAAGGTCTTGCCAGGCATACCGTAAGTTATGATCGCAGATAAGGCCACTATGGTGACGGATGTTCAGGGGGTAGAGGTAGCGCGCCTACGTGCGAAGGATGCTCAGGCCTTTCGTTCGCTGATCGAGCGACTACAGCAACCGATTACGGGATATTTACATCGTCTTGTTGGAGATCGCGAAGTAGCTCTCGATCTTGCACAAGATACATTTCTACAAGTGTATAAAGAGATAGAAAAGACGTCGTTAGACCTTGCTCTCGACGCCTGGATCTATCGTATTGCCACAAATTATGGGTTGCAGTATCTCAATCGTCAGCGATTACGCAAATTTATTCGCTTCTCGCGCGGTGCTGATCATAGCACTGATGAACACTCGGCTGTCTATGTGCCAGGAACCATGACGCGGAGCGATCTGCTAACGCTCGCTTCAATGGTTCCTTCACTTGAAGAGCAGGCAGAAACACGTTTGCTGATCCAGCAGGCGTTGGCATCTCTCAATCCGAAAGATGCGGTTTGTTTGTTACTGCACTATGGTGATGGGTTTACCTACGATCAAATTGGGAATATCATAGAGAGTAGCCCGGAGGCAGTACGTAAGCGCGTTGCACGGAGCGTGGAAAAGTTCCGCGAAGTGTATAGACGACTCTCGACAACATTGCCTGTAGCTGGACAACACACAGAACTGCGTTCTGCAAGTGAGAAGAAGAGACGAGAACGATGAGGCAAGAATACAAAAACATTAATAGGCATCGTCTCCCTCTCACCTGTGAGCAATGGCGGAAGTGGGGGGGCAGGTGGTAAAGGTCATGCATCCAGATAAGAGTATGCTCCTCGCCCACGTTCGCCGACAACGCTGCAACGAGTGGCCCGGGGGATTAAAACAACATATCGATGACTGCCCACAGTGTCAAGTGTACTGCAATGAGTGTGCGCAAGTGAGTACGCTGATCGAAGCATGGACGCATTCCAGCGTCTATCAAGGATACCCATCGATCACAGACCATGTGTTCCAGCGTCTTGCGCAGTCTCAGTCGGTGAGCAGGCCGCAACGTATCTCTGTACAGAGCATGCGTTCGCTACGAGTTGCGAGCCTGTCCGCCGCACTGGTCCTTGCCCTACTCTGTACCAGTATTCTCATCGCTTTGGCCTATCAGTCTGGTTCACTGCCATTTATACCAGGTCTTATTGTGTCACCGAAGAGTCTGACAGTGGTCCCAAATGAGAATTCGGTTTTGTTGACGCCACAGCCAAGTGCTGGACATGGTCAGCAACCGATAAAGACCCATACGCCAACCGATCCGACTGCTACACCGGGCGAGCAACCGACGGAGACACCAAGTGCTAATGGACCGACAATCTGGCAGTGTAATGCACAATCAGGCCCGCCACAGTCCGATTCGGTGTCTGGCCAGACGCAACTTGGTGCGCAGCCCGGTTCTACGCAGGCCTCGGGGAGGCACATGGTGTTGAGCATTTGTGGTACGCAGTTTACGCCCAATAACCTGATTGCATTACGGGTTCGTTTCTCGGGTTATCCCGCGTTGATACGCGCTCTCACGCGCTCAGACGCCCAAGGCAATTTTCACGTCACCTTTTCTATCCCTGATTGTAGCTTCGTTCCCGCATCTATCGTTGCGGTGAATGTCACGCATCCAAATGAAGTATCACAGGTTTTGACGGGCATTCAGGTTGGAAATTGTCCGATTCCACCACTCCCGCCGACCTCTCAGCCCTATCCGGGTCTACCACCTGATGTAGGGCTGCCCTATGCGACAGCGACTCCCTGAGCATATCGTTGGCTAAATGAAAGGATAAGAGAAATGGTTCGTCAATGTGCCTGGTGTCTACGAATTATTGATAATCATGGTGAGCGTATGACGGCGGTTCCGCAGCCAAAATTGTATGAGGCAACGCACGGCATCTGTTATGTGTGTGGTATGCAATGGTTAGAAAAAGTGGAGCAGGGACAAAATCAGAGCATTCCTATGACCCGCGATACTGATGATCGGTCAAGCCTTTCCAGGCAGACGCATACGTTGGAGATATCTGGTGTGGGTATGGGCTGTAGGGCATCGAGAAGGTTTGAATGAGAGAAGAGCAACAGTAGAAGATATATTTCTCTCTCTTTTTTGAGGAAGGCATCGTAGCGCATCCGCTCGCTGCCTTCTGCTGAGGAGCAATTACGCTTGCTATCGCTTCCCCCTGATAGTTAAGTGTAATTGCTCTTCTTTTTCGCTGGTGGTTGTCGATGGAATGGTACGCGCTTTGTAGATGATGTGTTTTCCTATGACGGCTAGTAGGTCAGGTGGGTTTTGCGCAACACGGGGCGCGTTTGTGTGGCGGAGTGTAGGCGTGGGCGTTCGGGCGGTTCCATACGCTGTTCGATAGCGTGCATTTCCTGGATGATCTCGGCCAGTCGATGTTCAGTATGTTCTAATTGCGAGCAGAGCCAGTTATGTTTTTTCTGTAGATTTTCTTTTTCGGTTGCCAGCAAATGGAGCTGTAACAGCCCACGACGTTCAGTGAGTGGGCCGGGTGTGGGGCTTGTCTTAATCCTGCGCATACCCTTATGTGCGTGTAGTTTTCTGGTTATCATGCTGATCCCTCTGTGATGCTGCTATCAACGAGCGCAATTTCATCGAACAGCTCATGCGTGTGATCTATGACCACGCGCATGAGCTGTTCTCGCTTATGGTGTTATGCGGGGTGTAGTTTGCCTGTCTATGCAGGCGATTAGTTCACTTCAGTGGGTGGTGTTACGCTCTCTGAAGGTGACGCAGACAGAGCTATGTCGACCTTTTTGCCGGTTGTATCTTGTGTGCCAGCCTCATCCTTTGCGGTAGCGGGTGTGCCGCGCTCGGCAGATGATGCCGATGTCGGCATGGCTGTTTTCCGGGCTGGTAGCTCAGGAGAGCGTCCGGCCTCTTTTGGCGCAGCAGATGGGGCCGATGTCGGCATGGCTGCTTTCCGAGTGGGTGGTGTGCTTGTGTGCCGACTGTCCTTTGCCTCTGAAGAAGCTGCCTGTTTACTTGTGGTGGGAGAGAGCGTTCCCGCTTTTTGGGCCGTCTTCCCATTGGCAAGCTGTTGCCAGGCCGTGTGAGCCTGCTGGTGTTCTGCGGTGAAGCCAGCGAGCAGTGTACCAACGACTTGATGGCGATCGGCCTGGAAGAAGGCTAGAGCTTTTCTTAGGGTGAGCGTTTGTGTACGGCGTTGCTGCGTAAAACGCGTTAAAGTCGTGTGCATATCTTGCATACGCTGAGCGGCCTCGTGTGCAAGATGCGTGCGCATCACCTGCGTCTGTACTTTGCGTTTGTTCCGCTGTGTCGTCAGCATGTGCGCCGTATTTTTTTCCAGTGCCGCAACCTCACCTCTGAGTTTGGTATGCAGTGCATGAGCGTTCTGCAGGCGTGTGCGTTCGGATGATGCAAGAAACTCGGTCAGGTTTTTTTCCATCATAGTCAAAGCGTGGTTATGTTCGGCCCGCATGGCCTGTACCTGACGTGTTCGGCGTGACCTGTGAGAGGCAAGAGAGTGTTTCAGATCACTTGTCATCTTTGTGCGATGCCGATGGAAATGCGCTAATAGCTGGTGGGTATTCTGAGCAAGAGCGGAAACCTCAGCTGTTCGTGTGACATTAGAATCTTTAATGTGCTGCGTTAAATGTTCTACTCTATGGTGCATAGACACTATTCGCCTCTTTTCGCTGATCTCGACGATCCATCATATTTCTTATCGCGTCCCTGGTGCTGGTGCTACGCGCCCAGAGCTGCGGAATAAGATATAATTAGTGATGAATATGCGCGAAAGGAATCCTTTCGCGCAATTAATGGATGAGCGTATGTGCATGATGCGCCCTGCTCTGCAAGGGTTCTTGCGCAAAAGACTAACCCTTGCAAGCAGGAAAGGACGCTTCATTGCTTCCATACGCTCTGATTAGTTACTATGCGGCAGACGCGGTCAGTCCGATAGCTTCGGCATATTTGAGATAGGTCTCGACAGAAGCGATGACGACGCGAGCCTCAACGGCCAGCAG
>DAICZM010000102.1 GCA_027311145.1 Ktedonobacterales bacterium | reverse complement strand
GTTTCGCATACTATTACGTTTTTTTGTTACGGTATCTCACAATGGGTCTCCAGTGCCAGAATAGCGGCATCCAATCCTCCAAGTTCTAGTGTGATTGCTCCATCGATGATTGCTACAGAGCCACTCTGCAAGAGGTGCTGGAATGTGTACTGGTTAGAGATGGGCAAGTGGTGCATAAGCAGTGCTGTCAGTGGAATGTGTACTGGTGTAGCCTCATGGTTATTATTCAAAACAATCAATAGGCATTGCTGCTCAGCAATGCGTAGGTAGGCTCCCACTTGGGCCGCAGTAGCGGTAGTCCCCTGGATTATTTGTACGGGGACAGGGATACATTGTCCTGAACGCAGGGCAGGATAGGTAAGGCGCAATTGCAAGAGACGGCGATAGTGTGTGAGCAAGTGAGTGTCTTGTTGTTCATCCCACAGCATTGGAGGGCGAGCGTAGGCATTTTCCTGATGGGCGTCGCTGTACTGTGATAGCCCGACCTCGGTTCCATAGTAGATGATTGGTGTTCCGTCGAGTGTAAGATGACAGGTTGCGGCCAGTGCGAGGCGGGCGTGTTCCCCTTCAGCAAGCCATAAGAAGCGATGCATGTCATGGTTATCAAGCAAAGTGGCGCGTGCCATTGTTGCGGGCAGCAGGTGTTGCCGTTGGGTAAGAAACGTGAGCAGGTCCTGGAGTGATTGCTGGCGTGAAGCAAAGACCTGACGGAGTACCTGGGTCAGTGAAAAATCCATAAATGCATCAACACGCCCAGCATAGTCGGTGATGTCTGGGAGAGGGGCCGTGATCTCACCGAGAGTCAGTGCCTGTGGAACGTGTGTTTTGATCGCATCTTGGAAAGTGGTCCAAAAGGCATGGGTTGGTCCTGGTACATAATCGAGGCGGAGTGCATCGGCTCCGAAGTCTTGTAGCCAGTCGAGAGCAGTTTCAGATAAGTAGCGTTGTACGTTGGGATTATCGGTAAGCAGTTCGGGCATATTTGAGACTTGAGCATAGCTTCGATAACCCAGGGGAAACTCATGGCCAAAGGCATACCAATCGTATGTTTCGCTGGCAGGGTTATGGAGAGCAGCAATGAAAGCGGGATGTTCATCGGAGGTATGATTGGCAACAAAATCGAGCATGACACGCATATGACGCTGGTGTGCTGCCTGAATCAGTTCGCGTAGTGTCTCATTTGTGCCATAGCGTTGTGCAACGGTATGATAGTCGGATGCATTGTAGCCATGATGGGTAGGGCTTTCAAAGAGTGGAGAAAGCCAGATACAATTGATGCAGAGAGCTGTTAAATAGTCGAGTTTTTCGAGAATGCCACGCAACGTGCCACCGAAAAAGGCGGTAATCGGGGTAGCATCATGGGTGAGCAGAGGTGGCTCGTCGTGGGCGGCGTTAAAGCGATCAACGAAAATATGGTAAACGATAGCATCTTGCCACCAAGTGGGGGGCGTCCAGGTATCGACGTGGTAGGCATAGAGCCGTCCATGTGGGGGTGGTGTGCTGATTGGGTCTGCATGGTCAGCATACCAGTGAGCGTGTGGGTTGTGTCTGTTCCAGCCATCGGCGCAGTAGCGTACCAGCGTGCCATCGGCTTGTGCGGGCAATGTGGCACGCCAATGGCGAACAGCCAGGGCAGATTCACCATCCTGTGTTAGCTCACCTGCTTCTGCCAAGACGGTGGACCCATGAGTTGCGTTGCCGTGTTCGCCGCTTGGTGGTGTGCCATCGGTCGTGTAGTAAACGGCGACCTGCTCAATCGGCAGTTGAGCCTGAGCGGAAAACAAGAGGGTGACAGGCTCATTGGGGAGGGGATCATGTGGCAGAATGCGACTGACATGGGCCAAACCATCCTCAATAGCGGCCTGTAAGCGTCGTGTTTGTGCAGATAGGTAGGGTGAGAAAAAGAAATCGATAATTTCTGGCATAGTGTGTCAAATCTCCTCATCTTTGGGGAATCGTCTCCATCAGTGCGTGCCTGCATGTGTGTGTGTTATGCTTGCTTGATGGATTGTTGACTTGCCTACTATATGGTAGTCTACTGATATTTGAGAAGATTGTCAAGAGTGAAATTGCGAGAGTGGTATGTGACTTCTATACACACGATATGTGTTTACCGTGTGTGCTTTTTCCAATCTTCTTCCATCTGGCAAAAAAGGCGTGTGCGGGGGGTTGACAAATATTTGTGAGGTAGTGTATTCTCTGAAACAGCAAGTAACGTCGTATGGGGTGTTCCAGCAAAGAAGCTGTTGAGCCTCTAGAGGGACGTGACAGAGAAGAAGTC
Source organism: Ktedonobacterales bacterium (assembly GCA_027311145.1). Taxonomy (GTDB): domain Bacteria; phylum Chloroflexota; class Ktedonobacteria; order Ktedonobacterales; family Ktedonobacteraceae; genus DTNP01. The sequence goes on along the minus strand of DAICZM010000102.1, from coordinate 9,814 downwards.
GTAAACAGAGTAATTTGGAGAAGGCATATGTTGAACCTGTATAGTGCATCCAGAGGGTCGGCGATGATGGCTGACCAGGACAGCACCCAACGTATGCCATTTTTCATGTCTATGCCCGCAATGTGTATGGGTATGGCAGCTGCTACATTTAGTATGATACTGACCAGTGGAACCGACGTGACAACGTCGGTTTCTTTATTTGTAGCAGCTCTTCTTGCTCTCCTTATCGTAGTAGGACTTGTAGTTCTTATTAGCCTTAGCCTCCTCCTTACGGGCCTTACCAGACTCGTAGTGCTTGAGAGTTTGGTAGGGCTAACAGTAACGCGAACGGCAAGCAAGATACAGGCGATACGGGGAGATTAACGGGGGCAATGGCGCGACCCAATCCAAAGAAGGTACCTGAAAGAGGACCTCCCGTGTGGAGGTCCTCTTTTTTGTGCGAGATTGATTTTTTATTCGAGACGTAAGATGTACCAGGAGGAATTATGGCAATCGCAGCAAAATTTATTCAACAGTCCGGTATGACAGAACAGGCAATCATGCATCAGGATACACCACGTGAATTAGCAGGTAGTCATATTTTATGTGAAGCACTTTTGCGTGAAGGTGTAACGCTGATGTATGGGTATCCTGGTGGCGCAATTATGCCTTTTTATGATGCTATTACCTCTTATCCTGCATTACACCATGTGTTAGTGCGTCATGAGCAGGCAGCGGCGCACGCGGCTGATGGATATGCACGTGCGACAGGGAAGGTTGGTGTGTGTATTGCCACCAGTGGGCCAGGAGCCACGAATCTGGTGACAGGTTTGGCGACAGCATTTATGGACTCTGTGCCGCTGGTAGCTATTACAGGTCAGGTGGCACGTCCTTTTATCGGGCGTGATGCCTTCCAAGAGACCGATGTGATTGGGATGACGCAGCCCATTACCAAGCATAATTTTCTGGTTCGTAACGCTGATGAAATTGCTGACGTGGTGCATGAGGCTTTCCGTATTGCGCGCAGTGGACGCCCAGGCCCTGTTCTGATTGATGTGCCAAAGGATGTGTTGTTTTCGAAGGTGATGTATCAGGCGTCCGCGACGGCAACATCGGAAGAGTTTTTGCAGGCCCAAGCGGTGGAGCGACCGGCTGAGCATCTGTTGGCGCAAGCGGCCCGTATGATTGCGCATGCGCAGCGTCCGTTGATTATGGCTGGCCATGGGATTATTCTCGCGGGTGCATACGAGGAGTTGCGAGCCTTTGCGGAAAAAGCCTCGGCACCAGTGATTACGACGTTACTGGGTCTGAGTGCGTTCCCTGATACCCATCCGTTGCATATTGGGATGCCGGGTATGCATGGGCCGGCCCATACGAACAAAGCCATTGGTGAGGCGGACCTGATTATTGCAGTGGGCATGCGTTTTGATGATCGTGTCACTGGTAAAGTCAGCGAATTTGCGCCGAAGGCCAAAATTATTCATATTGATATCGACGCTTCTGAGATGCACAAGGTCAAGGTGGCGACGGTTCCGATCGTGGCAGATGCAAAAATCGCTTTGGAGGCCTTGAGCGAAGCGGTGACTCAAGCCGATAACAGTGCGTGGCTAAGCGAGATTCGCTCGTGGGAGACGCAGAATAACGAGCGTGGCAAGAGTATTCAGCGCGATGATACCAACAAATTCCCTGACCCAATCAGTATTCTGAATGCGATTCGCCAGTCGACACAGGGAGAGGGCATTGTGGTATCGGATGTGGGACAGCACCAGATGTGGACGGCGCGTTTCTATCAGTGGACACGCCCGAATAGCCATATCACTTCTGGTGGTTTGGGGACTATGGGTTTTGCCCTGCCAGCGGCGATGGGTGTTAAGATGGGCATGCCAGATGTGCCGGTGTGGGTTGTGGCGGGCGATGGTGGTTTCCAGATGAACATTCAAGAACTGGCAACGCTGCAACAAGAAGGTATCGCCCTTAAGGTTGCTATCATGAATAATGGCTATCTCGGTATGGTGCGCCAGTGGCAACAGTTCTTCCATTCACGCAATTATTCTGAAACGCCAATCACGGGACCTAACTATGTCAAGCTAGCAGATGCGTATGGTCTGAAAGGGATGCGTGTGACGCGCCGTGAGGATATTGCAGGTGCGATCAAAGAAGCGATGGAGACAGAAGGAACAGTCATCATTGACTTTGTGATTGAGCCCGAAATGAATGTCTACCCAATGGTAGCTCCCGGCTCGGCGATTACAACCATGATTGAAGAGTAAGAGATAGCGGCACGAGAGGAGCTATGGGAATGACAAAACATGTTTTATCGGTAGAGCGTGCGGGGCATTCAGATGCCCCTGCGGGCACGGAGCATCTCTATACATTATTGATTCAGATCATTGATCGCCCAGGGGCCGTAGATCGTATTGTTGGTCTGTTGCGTCGTCGCCGGGCAAATGTGCAAACGCTGATCTTGGAGCGTGGTAGCAATGCTGATACGGCGCGTGTGACGATGACGGGTGTGGATTCTGAGGTTGGCGTGCATCATGTTATTGAGCAGTTGCGCAAGAACGCGGATGTACAGGATGTGTTATCCTTAGAGACGCAGCATGCTGTGATGCGTGAGTTGGCCTTGATCAAGGTCAATGCTGATGCGAAGAGTGTTGGTGATGTTATCGAGTGTGGGCTAGCTTTTGGCGCGCGTGCGGTAGATATGACGCCGGAGACGGTCACACTGGAAGTGGTAGGCAGTGCTGAGAGCATTGAGAAGCTCACAGAGCAGTTGCAGGAATTTGGCATTCGTGAGATTGCTCGCTCTGGATGCGTGGCGATGACACGTGGTGCATAAGCAAAACAGCTCTGGTGGCCTAAAGTGAATGTGCATTTGAGGCTGCCAGAGATGCAAGAGAAAGATGTGGTGCGAGTAATTGCACCGCTATGTGAGGAGTGGTTTTTTTATGGCACGTATTTATTATGATGCAGATGCTAACCTTGAGCTGATTCAGCAGAAGAAGATTGCAGTGATTGGCTATGGGAGCCAGGGGCATGCCCATGCGTTGAACATGCGTGATAGTGGTTGTAATGTGGTGGTTGGTTTGCCAAAGCATAGCAATAGCCGTGCAAAGGTGGAGGCCGACGGTTTGCGTGTCTTGACGCCAGCGCAAGCGGCAGAGCAGGCCGATGTAATTATGTTGCTGATTCCCGATCAACATCATCGCATGGTTTATGAACATGAGATCAAGCCGGGCCTGGCTGCTGGGAAGATGTTGATGACCGCGCATGGTTTTAGCCTGCATTATGCGCAGATTGTTCCGCCCGCTAATATTGATGTAGCGATGGTTGCTCCCAAGAGTCCTGGTCATATGCTGCGCCGTTTGTATGTAGAGGGCGTTGGTGTGCCCTCGCTGTGGGCGGTACATCAGGATGCAACGGGCAACGCCGAGGCTCTCACGCTGGCCTATGCGCGTGCCATCGGCTCAACGCGGGCGGGTGTCTTGCGCACGACGATTGGTGAAGAGACCGAGACAGACCTATTTGGCGAGCAGGCTGTACTCTGTGGTGGCCTTACTTCACTGATTCGCAACGGTTTTGAGACCCTCGTTGAGGCTGGGTATCAGCCTGAACTGGCCTATTTTGAGTGTATGCACGAGGTAAAACTGATTGTAGACCTGATGTATCAGGGTGGTATGAGCTATATGCGCTATTCAGTCAGTGACACTGCTGAGTATGGCGACTATGTTTCTGGGCCGCGTGTGATCGATGAGCATGCACGTGCTGAGATGCGTAAAGTGCTGAGTGAGATTCAGGATGGCACATTTGCCACGCGCTGGATCACCGAGAACCAGGCAGGGCGTCCGAGTTTCCTGGCGATGCGCCGTAAAGAGTCGCAACACCAGATTGAGCAAGTTGGGCGCGAGTTGCGTGCCATGATGCCCTGGCTGCATCCTGTGACGCAGCAGCCTGGTGCGCCGGAAGAGAAGGCCGAAACGCCCAGATAAGCGCGCCGACAAATGAAAGAGGAGACATGCACATGGAAAGCCCTGCACTGGTCAAGATTTTCGATACGACTCTGCGCGATGGTGAGCAGTCACCGGGAGCCGCAATGACGATGGAGGAGAAGTTCCTGGTTGCGGAGCAGTTGGTCCATCTCAATGTGGATATCATTGAGGCGGGTTTTCCTGCGGCCTCGCCTGGTGATTTTGTTGCGGTGAAGGAGATTGCGCGTCGAACCAAAGGCTCTGCAATTGCAGGGCTTGCGCGTGCCAGTGTTAGTGATATTGATGCCACTTGGGAGGCTGTGCGCGATGCCGAGCGTCCAGTTATTCATGTGTTTCTTGCCACCTCTGACATTCATTTGCAGTATAGGCTCAAACTGAGTCGCGAGGAGGCTCTTCAGCAGGTAACAGCGATGGTAGCATATGCGCATAGCCTGTGCCCTACTATTGAGTTTTCGGCTGAGGATGCCACTCGCAGCGATTGGGAGTATCTCTGTTGTATCTTAGAGGCGGCAATTAAGGCGGGAGCAACAACCGTCAATATTCCCGATACCGTTGGTTATAGTATGCCGAGCGAATATGCGGCACTGTTTCAGTATGTGAGTGAACACGTGGCGGGTGTGGAAGATGTGACGATGAGTGCGCATTGCCATGATGATCTGGGCATGGCAACAGCAAACACACTAGCTGCAATCAAGGCAGGTGCGCGCCAGGTAGAGGTAACGATCAATGGGCTGGGCGAGCGTGCGGGCAACACGGCGATGGAAGAGGTCGTGATGGCCCTGCGCACGCGCCCGGATGCTTTTGAGCATATTGACACACGTATTCGTGCTGAGGAGTTTTTGGTAAGTAGTCAGTTAGTCAGCCGTATTACGGGTATGCCTGTGCAGCCGAATAAAGCGATTATTGGTGCGAATGCTTTTGCCCATGAGGCGCGTATGCACCAGGATGGCATCTTAAAACATCGTTTGACTTACGAGATCATGACCCCGCAGTCAGTGGGTTGGAAAGATACCAGAATCGCGCTAGGCAAACACTCAGGACGGCATGGGCTTGATGCACGCCTGCGTCAACTCGGCTATCATCTCACGGCTATACAGCTTAAAGCTGCCTATGTACGCTTTATGGCCTTGGCCGATACCAAAAAACATATTACAGATGACGATTTGATCTATATCGTGGAAAGTGGTAAAGAAACACCATCTGCGATTTGAGCTATGCGGATGTATGCTAGGTGGGTAGTTGGTGTGACTTTTGTCCTGTCATGGTTGTGCTTGTGGCAAAACATGGTACAATACAAATACTTTACTTATTGTCAGGAAAGGATGAACTATGCACGTATCATCAGAAGGGCAGGCAGCCGGCGATGGCACTGGTATTACCTGTCTCAATCACTGTTCGTACTCCCGCTACGTCGGCTAATCTTGGCCCAGGTTTTGATAGTCTCGGACTGGCACTTCAGTTATATAATCGTTTTGAGGTGGAAGAGAGCGGGAATGATCCTCAGCGGCCACAGATTGAAATAGAAGGTGCGTTGGGGGAAGATCTCTCTACAGGGGCGGATAACCTGTTTTTCCGTTCATTTGCCTTACTCTTCGAGCGTCGTCAGGTTGAAATACCCTCTGTGCGCATTCGCATGTCGATCCATATTCCGCCGGGGTGCGGGCTTGGGAGTAGCGCGACTGCTGTAGTGGGTGGGCTTGTGACGGCCAATGAATGGTTACGCATGCGCGGTATGGCTTCTCCGCAAGAAGAGCTTTTAGACTTGGCGGTAGAGGCTGAAGCGGGCAATCACCCCGACAACGTGGCCCCAGCATTGTTAGGCGGTCTGGTCGCGACAACGAATGTCGAGGGCAGAATTCATGCCATCAAGACGCCGTTCCCCAATGATCTCAAAGCCGTTATCTTTACCCCTTCGTTCCCGATGGATACTGTCGCAGGGCGAAAACTATTGCCAGCCAGCTATCTCAAGGCCGATGTAACTTTTAATACCGGGCGTGTTGCGCTGCTACTGACGGCTCTGCAAACAGGACGCTATGAACTGATTGGTGAAGCTATGCAAGACCGTCTGCACCAACCCTATCGTCAGGCACTTTTCCCCGCCATGCCCGATATCATCAATGCCGCCGTAGCCGCTGGAGCCTATGGTGCATGTCTTTCTGGTGGTGGTTCATCACTTATTGCTCTGACCAGTACCCGTTTTCGTGAAGTGCTGCAAGCGATGCAGAGCGCCGCACAGGCGGCGGGAATACAGGGAACAGGTATGGTGTTACGGGCTGACCAACATGGAGCGCGAGTGTTGAACACATCGCGTAGCCGCATACGAAAGGAAGTCAGCGCACGCAATGGCAATCAATTCTACTGGTCGCCCGACCGACCAGGGGGAGAACGAGGGGCAAGAACCCTCGCGTAGCACTTCTTTGGCAGAGGTGGTTGAGGCACTGGCCTCAACTGCCCTACGTTGCGTAGAATGCGCTACTCTTTATCCCGCTGTAGAGTTTGGGCAAGGAAGCGCGCAACCGCTGCCGCGTTATCGTTGTGCTTGTGGAGGGGTACTGGATGTCGAAACGCAGTTTACGCTCCCCCAGGCCTTTCAACAGGAGCCGTCGGAGAGTCAAGATGCGCTACAAGCACTAGAGGTATCCGGTGATTTACCGCCAATGGCGGGGGCAGCATGGCGGCAACTTTTTGAGGAACGTGCAGAGCAACCCCCTATCTGGGCGGTCGGCTCTGATAGCATGTTGCTGGATAGCAGTGGCGTCTGGCGCTATCGAGAACTGATCTTGTCTGCTCCCGAACACTACATTATCAGTCGCCCTGAGGGCAATACAGGCATGTATCCGGTGGGTCGTGAGAATTGTGGCCCTGGGCGTATCGGGCATCGACAACTTGGTCTCTATGCAGGCCTCGATCGTTTCTTTTTGAAACACGAGGGGGAGAATCCCTCTGGTAGTTTCAAAGATCGTGGGATGACCGTAGGGGTGACGATGGCGCGTATGCTGGGTGCGCGCGCGGTTGCCTGCGCTTCCACCGGAAACACCTCGGCTTCGCTCGCCTCTTATGCTGCGCAGGCGGGCATGCGGGCAATTGTTTTCTTGCCTGCTGGGAATGTGGCTGGTGGCAAACTGGCGCAATCACTAGCATATGGCGCGACTACTGTACAGATTGAGGGCGATTTTGATGATGCCATGCACCTTGTGGAGCAGGTGTGCAACGAATTGGGTATTTATTTGCTCAACTCGCTGAACCCTTTCCGTGTAGAGGGCCAGAAGGCGATTGGTTTTGAGCTGTTGCAACAACTCGATTGGCAAGCACCGGATTGGCTAGTCCTGCCCGCCGGCAATTTGGGGAACACCTCCGCGATAGGCAAAGCCTTTCGTCAGGCCTATCAGCTTTCGCTGATTAGTCATCTGCCACGCATTGCCTCAATTCAAGCCGCGGGAGCGAATCCTTTCTACCGTAGCTTTCTTCATGGCTTTGCGTCACGCGAAACGGTACACGCCCAGACCCTGGCGACTGCGATCAAAATTGGCAATCCTGTGAGTTATACACGGGCACGTCGCGTGATAGAGGAGAGCGATGGCATTGTCGAAGAGGTCACCGATGAGGAGATTCTCGCGGCCAAAGTGATGATTGATCGCGCTGGTATTGGCTGTGAGCCGGCTTCTGCTGCGACTCTGGCCGGTGTGCGCAAACTGGTAGCACGGGGTGTGATTAAGCCAGATGAGCGTGTCGTCGGTATTCTGACGGGCAATCTGCTCAAAGATAGTAAAACGGGCATGCCGCAAGAAGGCAGTAGTATTGTGGTTGAGCCAACTGTCGATGCCGTGAGGAAAGTGTTGCATGTCTAGTATCGGGCGTCGTGTGCCTGATACTAGCTGAATGGATAAGACCGCAAGTGTTGTTGAGAGGATATTGTGAATTTGTTACAGGTTCGGAGTGCTCAGGATGATGCATCGAATCCGACAGACCGCGCAACGTTGCGCTCTTGGCTACTCTCGTGGGAAGTCTACCTTGTCCTCTTGGTAGCAGGCTTTCTGCGTTTTTATCAGCTGAATACAACCGAGTTTGATGAGGATCAGGCGATGCTCTTTCGCCTGGCGCATGATGCAATACGTTATGGTCTGTTGCCTGTGACGAGCAATGCCGCTTCTATCGGTATCTCGAATCCGCCAGGCGTGATTTATCTTTTTATGCCGGTCGCATTTTTTACCGCTAATCCATTAGGTGGAGCAATGCTAGTGGGCTTGTTCACGACTGTTGCCGCATTGCTCACCTATTTTTTTACGCGCCGCTATTATGGGCGTTTCGCTGGTGCGGTGGCCGCATTGCTCTACGCGACGGCTGCTGAACCGTTAAATTATGCCCGTTTTATTTGGCAACCCAACTTGATGCCGCCTTTTGTGGTTTTGTTTCTTTTTACCTTATTTTTAGGGGTCGTAGAGCGGCGTAAGGGCTGGCTCTTTCCTGCACTCGTCCTCTTTGGTATTCTCTATCAAATGCATCCCACAACGGTATTGCTGGCCGCCCCGCTTGTGCTGGCCCTTGTGCTGGCCCCTGGCACGCTACGCTGGCGTGATCTGCTCTTCGCTGGCATCCTGTTAGTGATCCTCTTTTTCCCTTATCTCCTCTGGGAGGTAGCAACAAAGTTTGCTGATTTGCGTACCGTGTTGACATTGGCCAAACAGCATGCCCATCTGGACAGTCAAGCGGTGCGTTTTTATGTGTTATTTCTCAGTCCGTATACTGCTGTGCCAACATATGCCGCTTCTGTGGTACGTGGTATTGCGCCATTCATCTCCTGGCTCCATTATGTTGTGCCTCTCCTGACCGTGGGCGGTTTTCTAGTCGCCATCCTTTTGCTCTTTCGTTCGACACGTGCCACTTTATCGGCGCAGGGTACAGTCGCGGCCCGTACAGGGTTACAAGCGATGTTCCAGCGTTTCCGCGCTGATCGGTATCGTTGTGGTCTCCTGATCTTGCTTGTCTGGCAACTTGTGCCGCTGGCCGTGCTTTCGCGCCATGCGGTAGACCTGCATGCGCAATACTTCTTTATGCTCATGCCGGGACCGTTTATTCTGGTGGGTTTGTTACTTGCAAAACTCCGTGTTTGGTCGCGTACACTGCTGAGCAATGGTCTCTCTTTCGCGCGTTGGATGCCATTTCTGCTTGGCTTGGGCGTTGCGGTAATCGTGGGAGCGCAGTTTTTAGGTAGCAGCGCGGCGGTTGTGGATGCCAGTAGCGGCAATTTCAATGATCGAGCGTTTCAACCCTATCCCTACCACAACGATCTACAGTCGTTACGTCATGCTTTGAGCATGGCTGATGTGCTGGCACAACACGAGCACCTCAGTCGCGTCTATGTGACGACCGACGCGGCAACGCAGACGGCAATCCGCTATCTGGCGGAGCAGATGCAGACGCCTACCACATTATTTGATGTGACGCGTTGCCTTGTGCTTCCCAATCCCGCCTCTGGTCCGGCAGTATTGCTTGTTGGACCATACGATACGTTGACCACTGCGCTACTTGCCCAGTTTGCGACGACAAGGCTTGTTGAGCATCCAGCACGTTTGGGTGGAAACCCTTTCTCATTATATGTGGTGAACACGTTGCCGCTGCCGCCCTCATCTTCGACGGCGCAAGAAGCTTTTACGCACCAGTTGCAGTTACTAGATGCGCATCTCTTGTTGCCGCATGTGCAAAATATGGCATGGGCAGTGACTCGTTGGAGTTTATTGCAACCGGGGATACCTGCTCTGCGTACAACGTATAACTATCGTTTCCAAGCGACGAACAGTGCTGGCCAAACACAAACGAGTGTCTGTACACTCACGACGGTGCATGCG
>DAICZM010000101.1 GCA_027311145.1 Ktedonobacterales bacterium | reverse complement strand
TCACCCCACCAAGGGTTGCCCGTCCGTCACCCCACCAAGGGTTGCCCGTCGTTCCCCACATACATGTTCCACTTCATTCAACAAAAACATACCTGTGTAAGCACCAAGGGTTGCCCGTCCGTTCTGGATGCAATTGCAAGCTAAAGCATGTGTTCGTATTCATCAGTCATTTCTGCGCAACCAGAATGCCACGTTTTCCTCTTTCAAACGACTTATCTTATGAAATCTGAGAAAAACAAAGGGGAGCACATGAAACACATGTCTACAGACGAGGTCCGCGATGCGGAAGATGCAACCCTGTATGATCGCTTCGCCCCGACTATCCTCACCTATTTGTATCAGCAGGTAGCCAACGCGCAGGACGCAGAAGACCTCTTGCTGGAGGTATTCCTGGCTGCTCACAACAATAGTATGCTCTCTCGTCTCAGTTCTGAGCGGCAACTGGCGTGGTTGCGGCGTGTGGCTCGCAATAAGGTGATAGATCACTATCGGCGCGGCGCGTTACTGACCGTGTTGCCCTTAGAGCAGGTGCCGGAAAGGGAAGACGCTGAATTGACACCAGAAGAGCAGACCTTGCTGCAAGAGCAGTACGCGCAATTGTACCAGTTAGTTGGGCAACTGGCACCGCTGCAACAACAGCTTATTCGTATGCGTTATGGCAATAATCTGCGGCTGGTCGTCATTGCGGCGATTCTGGAGAAGCCTCAGGGAACGGTGCGCAAATTGCTTGCCCGCACCCTGCTCCGACTGCGCGAGATGTACGAGAAGACTGAGAGGAACCACTGATGAAACCATTGGATGACAGAAGAGATGACCTGTTACCAGAAGAGAATGAGCAAGAGCAGAAAAAACTGGTCACACACCTTCGCAAGGCGTATCAAGCGCATCCAACGCTCTCCCAGGAGGAGCAGGAACAGATACTTGCGCGTGTGCGGGAGCGACTACTGCAAACAGAGCAGACATTTTCTACGGACGAGGAGGTTCCTCTCCACCCGGTATGGAGCGCAGATGCGTCGTCCAATCGCACCGCGATTTCCCCACAGTCTCGTCGCGGGAGGAGGTTTAGAGAGGTTCTCAATACCCTGGCAGCCGTGCTGGTAGTGGGAGTGCTGATTAGCGGATCAATTTTGCTCTTTACGCGCCTGTCGCCTCAATCACGTTCTATGCAAGGGTCACCTTCCGTAGGACCAGGAAAAACAGTGACTGTCGTCTCCTCGGCGGGTGGTCTAGAAATGTCAATGAGCCTGACAGCGGGTCCATACTTTCTCAGTGAAATGCTGGCGGTGGATATCTCGCTCACTAATCATACAAATGCGACGGATTATATTGGGCTTCCATTTACAGGAAATCCTTGTGGCTACTGGGCAGGTATTACGGTAACAGGAGGGAACAAGCCAGATTATACCATTCCTATCGCTACCGATCATAGTTGTCCTATGTCTAGAGAAACAACGCCATTGAAGCCCGGTCAAACCCTGACAGTGCATAAATATATGCCGCTCACGAGCAGTGGGAAACAGACACTCACGGCGGAAACAACGTTTTATAACAAAAATCAAGGACCGAATCCATTGCCTGTACGTGTTTCCCCCCCTTTAGAGCAGCATTGGCCGAGCATACAAATCAGCGTGAGTCCCGCGATTCCCTCAGATCGCCAACTCTCATTCACGCGAGAAGGCACGCAGATCGTAGTCAATGCTCCGACAGGGACGCCATCCAATCTGGTTTACCTGTATGGGGTAAGGTGTGATGATTTCAACAACGACGGAGGAAGTACCGGAACCGGCAACTATGGCTGGGAGCCGATTTCCACGAACAAGGTCAACCAGCCCGGCTGCCCCGGCAAGAATATCCATTGGTATTTTGCCTTTGGTGCGCCAGCCTATGGAGTTGTCACGGGGAGCTATCCACCTTCTTAATGACTAAACATGATGTGCAAATTAAAAACTTGCACATCATCAGGAAAGTGCTCCACTCTTTACCTTGATCTTTTAAAGATGAGCACGTGAGGACTTTGCTGCTACATCGCCCGTTCGATTGTCTATCACACTAATCTCAAGATGATACCCTAGCGCACCGAGATAGCGTTGGAGCGTTCCTAACTGGATATTAGATGCAGCTTTCTCCAACCGACTAATTGCTTGTTGTTTTAAACCGCTGCGTTCAGCAGCTTGATGTTGTGTCAGCTCCTGTTCCTGGCGCATTTGATACAAGAGGTGAGCTAAGTCCAGGGCAGCTTCCGCAGCGGCATATTATTGTTTTTCTTCATCGGTGAAAGCTGCAATGTAGTCATCAATCTCATTATAAGGTTTGGCCATGTCGCTCATGGATGCCGTTTCTCCCAATCTCTCTTGTAGATACGAGCGCGTTCCAGCTCTCTAGCATCAACTTTCTGCTTCTTCTTGACATATCCATTTGTTAAAATAATTTCCTGAGATCAGTACGTATGAGTTCTACAGGTTTGAAGTGGAACTGATTATTGGGAATGGTTCACATCTTCTGGCTCCTGACTCAGTTGCCACAATCGTTGTAACCAGTAATGGCATTCTCTCTGTAAACACAGTATACTGCATCTTAAGGACGGAAGAAATGAGGCCGTCTGTGTGAAGGTACGTGATGTTATCAAACGTAGAGAAGGAAACAGCTATGCTTCAGCCACACGTAGGAGATTCCCTGGATGTACTGGATACGCCAGCAATGCTTATTGACCTGACGTTGATGGAAGCCAATATCAGCAAGCTGATGGGGTGCTTTCGGGGAAGCACGGTACATGTCAGACCACATCTGAAAACGGTCAAAAGTGCTGCGTTGGCACGTCTGCTGCTGGCAGCGGGTGCGGTTGGGGGATGTGTGGCGAAGGTAAGCGAAGCGGAAGTCCTGGTTCAGGATGGGATAGACGATCTGTTGATTACGACAGAGATTGTGGGCAAACCCAAGTTGGAGCGGCTTGTGAGGCTGGTGCAGCAGTCTTCACATATCAAAGTGGTGGTGGATAGCGTGGCTGGCGCACAAGCCCTCAATCAGGCGATGCATGCAGCCCAGCAACATATTGATGTCCTGCTCGATCTCAATGTCGGACAGAACCGCTGCGGAGTCCTCCCAGGAGATGAGGCACTGCGTCTGGCGCACGCCCTACGTGATCTGCCTCATCTCCATCTCCGAGGTCTCCAAGGGTATGAAGGGCATTTGCAACATATCCATAACCCAGAGGAACGTGCGCAGCGTTGCCGCTCGGCCATGCATTTGCTGACAGAGACGGCGCGGCAATTGAAGGAAGCCGGTTTTGCGATAGAAATCGTTACGACAGGTGGCACAGGAACCGCTGAGATTTGCGCGAGTTGTGAGGGGATCACAGAAGTGCAGCCCGGTTCATTTGTCTTCATGGATGTGGATTATCGCAATGCCATCGGCCCAATCTATGCCAACGCTCTGACTATTCTCTCGACCGTGATCAGTCGGCCAACTCCCACCAGAGCAGTGGTTGATGCTGGCCTTAAGTCGTTATCCACCGATAGTGGCATGCCGGAGCCGAAAGGATTGCCCGGTGTCACCTATCAGCCAGGAGGAGATGAACATGGCATTCTGCGCTGGGACGCCCGTGCGGGATTGCTGAACATAGGAGATCGTCTCGAACTGATCCCAAGCCATATCGATACCACAATCAATTTGCACGATGTCTACTATGCCCACCGTGAGGGGAAATTGGAGGCGATCTGGCCCGTGAGCACCAGAGGCAAGGTCCAATAAAGAACAGAGTGGCGATGTCGAAACACGTATGAAAGATTTTCTGCAACCTGAATAGGACAGTTGACACTCTTTGTCCTCCAGTAATATACAAATCTACAAATATACAAATCCACCAAAGATGCACGCGCATGCGTTCAGACAAAGTAGGGCGTAGTTTTGACGCTACTTATTTGGCTGTGCAGGAGTAGAGTTTATATGGCGGTGCGTACTCGTATTCTTTATGCTGTTCTTATTGTGGCCTTGTGCTGCTGTCTCGCGTTGGGTATCCTTTTGCGGCTGCTGTTCTTCTCACCCACGCACGCGGCTCCCGCTGCCGGGCGCGTGGCCCTGGCTGATAGCGTCAATGCATTCACCGCGCATAGCACGTTGATCGCTCATGCTCCAGCTACGCAGGTTCTCTCGCTTGCCGTTGGCCTCAACCTGCGCAATCAGAGTGACCTGGCCGCCTATTTACAGCAGGTCACACTGCCTTCCTCGCCGCTCTATCGCCACTATCTCTCGCCCACAATCTTTAACGCCCTGTATGCCCCACTGCCCGCTAGCGAGACTGCTATTCAGACATTTCTGCAATCACAGGGCTTTACCATTACGGCGACCTATCCCGATCATCTGCTCATTGATGCCAGCGCGACAGTTGCCCAGGCGGAACTGGCCTTTCAGGTGCAGATCAACACGTATCAGAGCGCGAGTGGGAGTGTCTTCTATGCCAATGATCGCGCCCCCACGCTGCCCGCTCCTCTTAGCCCACTGGTCACAGCCATTACGGGTCTGGATAATGCCGTGCAATATGGGCGTTCGCCGCTGCTCCCTGGTATGGCTCATCCGCATATCGCGGCGGCGCAGACGATGACAGGCTCACAGGGCACGATCTATTGTCCGCAGCCCGGTTCGCCGACCGTGCCAACGGCCTATACGCCCAATCAGATCGCGACGGCCTATAATTTTACGTCGCTGTATAACGCGGGCAACCTGGGTGAAGGGCAAACGATTGGCCTGCTCGAACTGGATGGCTTCTCGCCCAACGATCTTGCTCTCTATGCCGCGTGCTTTGGCGGCAACACGACTGTGATCAAAACCATCCCTATCGATGGCTACAACGGCGCGGCAGGGGCGAACGCGGCTGAGGTCGAGCTGGACATGGAGATGATCCTGGGGCTGGCCCCTCGCCTCGCCTCGCTGCGTGTCTACGAGGCATCCAGCTTCTCGCTCAGGGCCTATAATGATGCCTGGGCCAGCATCGTCAACGATCACGTGCCGATAGTCAGCACAAGCTGGGTCTTCTGTGAGCAGGCGGGCCTGAGCAGCGAGATACGGCAAGAAAATATCTTCTTTCAGGCTGCTGCTGCCCAGGGCCAGACCATCCTGGCTGCTAGCGGCGATCTGGGAGCGCAGGGCTGCTATGACCCGCAGACGGGCACGAATACCGCTCCGGCGACCGATGATCCCGCCTC
Organism: Ktedonobacterales bacterium; assembly: GCA_027311145.1. Classification (GTDB taxonomy): domain Bacteria; phylum Chloroflexota; class Ktedonobacteria; order Ktedonobacterales; family Ktedonobacteraceae; genus DTNP01. The sequence goes on along the minus strand of DAICZM010000101.1, from coordinate 6,945 downwards.
GCAGCCCTTTGTCACGGGCGTGGGCGGCACGAGCCTGCGCATCAATTTCGACAACACCTATGCTTCAGAGCAGGTCTGGAATGAGCGCGCGCTCAAGAATGGAGCCAGCGGCGGTGGTGTGAGCCAGCTTTGGATGCAACCAGCGTGGCAACAGGGGCCGGGCGTTGCTAATGCCTACTCGACGGGCTATCGCGAGGTTCCCGATGTCGCCCTCAATGCTGACCCGCAGACTGGTTATGATGTCTATTGCAGCGTGGGCGGCTGTGCAGGCGGTTGGCGCGTGATGGGTGGCACATCGGCGGCGGCTCCCATCTGGGCGGCCTGGGTTGCGCTGGCGGACGAAATGACGGTCAAGGCCAATGGTTTTGTGCTGGGCTTTCTCAATTCAAGCCTGTACGCCATCAATCACGGTGCGGCTGGCACATCCTATGCTACCGCCTTTCATGATATCGTGCCTGTTTCTGGCGGCGTGAACAATAACGACTACGTGGGCACGAGTGGGACCTATCCAGACGCGGCAATGTATGACATGGCGACGGGCCTCGGCTCGTTCGATGCCTTTAATCTGGCGCAAAACATGCTAGCTCTCGGTCAGGGCATGCAGACGCGCACGAATGCGACCAGCACGACGTGGTATTTTGCCGAGGGGCGCGTGGGCGGCGATTTTCAGGAGTTTCTGACGCTGGAAAATCCCGACCCGGCGCAGAGCGCGCAGGTGCAGGTGCGTTATCTGTTAGAAGGCAGCACGGGTCCGAGCGTGCTACATGTTGTGCCGCCCCAGAGTCGCGTGACGGTGAACGTCAATAATGATCTCAACGCTCCTTATGCTGGTGTGGGCCATTCGCTCTCGATGATCGTCACCTCGCTCAATGGCGTGGGCATTGTTGCCGAGCGGCCCATGTATTTCTCCTGGCACGGCATCAATAGTGGCACAGACGCGCTGGGGGCGACGCAACTGGGGCAGGATTTCTACTTTGCCGACGTAGAGGCGCAGCGTAACTATACCAGCTTCCTGACGATCCTCAATCCCCCCGGCAACCAGAGCGCGCATGTTAGCGTGAGCTACAACGCGGGCGGCAGTGTGATTGGCTCAACGACACTGCTTGTGCCGCCTGGGCAGCGGGGCACGACAACGCCGATGTCTATCGGTATCTACCGCACAAGCGCGGTGCATGTCCACTCCGACCAGCCGATTATGGTCGAACGTCCCACCTATTTCAGCACGGCGCGTGCCAATATCAGCGGACCCGTGACGGGGGCGATGACGGTTGTGGGCACGCAATCCCCCGGCACAGACTGGCTGTTTGCCGAGGGTTACACGGGTTCCAATTTCCATGAATACATTGTGCTGGCAAACTTTGACAGGAGTTTGAGCGCGACGGCAACCGTGAAACTGGAATATAGCAACGGAGCAGTCAATCCCGTGACCGTGATCGTTCCACCGCAGTCGCAATACTTTTTTGATGTCAATGCCGCCTCGCAAGCCTTTGCCCAGAGTACGGCGGAACTCTCTGCCGAGGTGATTGCTGACAACCCACTTGTCGCGCAACGCATCGAATATTTCCGTTTTGGTGGCTCCGTGCCTGGGGGAACAGATGTGATTGGCGCGCCAGGACCCGCCAAAGCCAGCTACAGCTTCGCGGAAGGCTATACCGCTCCTGGTTTCTCAGAATTTCTGACGCTGCAAAACCCGAATATGGTGGCTGAGGATGTTGCCGTCACGCTCTACATGGCGCACGGCGTGACGGCCCAACAGATTGTCTCGGTTGGGCCGCAGACGCGCGTGACACTGAGCATCAATAATCTCGCTATCCCTATCGCCCAGGCAGACCCTAATGCTGGTTACGCGGTCTCGCTCTCCGTGCAGGCGATAGCGGGAACCATCGTCGCCGAACGCCCAATGTACTTCACATGGCATACCACCGATATGGGCGGTAGCGACGTGGTGGGCTACACGGGCTAACTCCAGCCGACCGCGTCGAGATAGACATTGCTGCTGATGTTGCCCCCTGTTGGGCTATTGAACTGGATGCCGAGCTGGCGCGGGTTTCCGCTCAGTGTTGTGGGTAACGTATAGGTCAGGTGCGTCCAGGAGCCAGGCACAAGCGTCACGTTATCGTGTAAGAGCCACTGGTAGGCATTATTGACAACAAAGAGCCGCGCATTGATGCTGACCGAATTGCTGGCCAGATAGAGGTACGCGCTGACTGTCTGGCCCGCCTGTGGAGCGTTGGGCAGGCTGGACGTATCCACTGTCACGTACGGAAAATCGCCGCTACTGCTATTGCTGAGTGTGATTTGTAGGGAATGTTGTCCATCGAGGGCGACGCTCGTGGTATTTTGCAGATTGGTGATGCCCTGCCCATTCGCGCCCCAGCCGTCGTTTGTGCCATCCTCGAAGGAGAAGGCGATTGGCCCCTGTGCGCTATTGCCCTTGCCGGGGAGAGGCGTCGCCTGTGTGGTTTGTGTGGCCGTGATGGTAACGGGGGAGGGTTGTTGCCCGTTGACAATCATTTGCTGATACTGGGCTGCCAGTGCGCTGCCCTGGGCCGTCACCTGATTGCCAGAATTGATCAGTGGAATAGCGGTATTGGTGCAAGAGTATTGCATCGAGGCAAAGATGCGGTTGGCCGCTAATGTTTGTAACGCGGTTGTGGTCCAGCTTGTCATAAACGCGCTATCGTTGTTCTTGCCATCGTTGGGGACGGCATTGGGTGCGTAATTCCACTCGGTAATCATGATGGGCAGCGTTGTACCGAGGAGTTGTTGCATGCTGATACGCGCATCCGTGATATGGTTGGTCCAGTTGGCAATGTGCGTGAGACACGTTGTATTGGCGGCAGCGTCATCACAGGTGTATTCGTGCCAGCTAATCGCATCGGGACGTGGGTTGGCGGTGCGCAGAAACGTGGTCAGATAATTATGGTCATATTGATAATTGACGGGGCCAATAAAGCGGCCATTGAGGGCAACTTTCGCTAGTTGGGGAATGACGGTATTCCAGGATGCGGTATAGCTCTCGACGGATACGCCGTGTAGGTCTTCCTCGTTGCCATATTCGTAGTAGACGGTACTCTTGCCAAAGACCTGATTCATGGCCTGGATCAGCGCGAGGTCGAGTGGAAGTTGGTTGGGATCGTTCGAGCCATGCAGCACGAGTAAGGGAAGCGCACCCAAATTTTTGATGGTTTGGGCAGCCTGCATCTCGGTTGCAATGTTGAGGCCATCACGGGCCGGCATACGGATCATCGTGGTATGGATGCTCTGCATCATCTGGCGTGTGGTGAGTGAAGTGAGTAACTGGTCATTAGCGTCGAAAAGGCCCATGTTTGTGCCAAAGATATAGGAAGAGACGGGCTGGTTCACCTGAATCTGGATTGCTTTGAGCGTCGTTTGCGAAGGTTGTGGTGAGACATTGACCGTGACCCCATGCGTGGTGTTGCTGAGAGGGGGCGATAATGTCAAATGACGTAATGCGGTAACACCCCAGATACTCAATCCAATGACCAGGACAAGCAGGACGAGGCTGAGCAAACGGACGGCGGCAGGTAACTGCTTGACGCGGTCAACCAGTGATGATTTTTGGTGCATACGTTCCCATATTCTTCATAAACGCGGTGTGAGTGCGCGTATCTCTTCGTTTCTATGTAGCAATCGCAATATAACACCCTTCAGGCAGCTTGGCATAGGGAGAAGTGTGCGGCTGGGACCTTTAACCTATAGGCTGTTTATTCTTGTCCAAATCTGTAGGGCATCTTGAATATTTCTTGAGATTTCTCTGTTAGACTAAAAGCAAGACAGAGATGTGAGGCAGGATGAGACAGAAAAGAGAGATCAATCTTTGCAGGAGAATACGGTATGGACTCGGTAGATACAAACAATTATGATGAGCCAACGCTGCCCTGGCAGGCGCGCCAAGCGGCCACGGAAGCGCAAGCAGTGGGGCAAGATATCACACAAGCGTTACCTGTTGCGTCCCCGCCGGGCGTGACAACACCGCCCGTTGCCCAGCGGCGTAAGTGGTCGCGTCGCAAACTGATTGGCGTGGCAGCAGCGGGTGTGGGGGCTGCTACCATTGGCGGCGTGGCACTGGCAGAGGTCTTGCAGCATGGTGGCCTAAATTTTGCTGCGCATGGGCCGATAGCTAGTAATATGCAGATAGGACACCTTTTGCGCAAAGCAGGTTTTGGGGCAAGCCCGCAAGACCTAGCAATCTATCAGAAACTCAGTTTTCAGGACGCGGTAGACCGTTTGCTGAATTATCAGCAGGTGTCGGAGAGCGAGACGGAGAACCGTCTCAATGCTCTCGGCCTGCAATTGGATGGGCGCACCGCGATTGCCGATCAGCAACGCTGGTGGCTCTTGCGCATGGCCTGGACGCAGCGGCCTTTGCTAGAGAAAATGACGCTCTTCTGGCATGGCGTGTTGACAAGCAGCTGGCGCAAGGCGGGCGTGCCAAATAACTATGGGCGCATGATCTTGCAAAATCAGTTCTTACGTACTCATGCTTTTGATACCTTTGATAATCTTTTGTTGGGCATCACCGCTGACCCCGCCATGCTCTTTTACCTCGATCTCACCAAGAGCCGTAAAAACGCGCCCAACGAGAACTACGCGCGCGAGCTGATGGAACTATTCACCATTGGTCTGAGCAGCTACACGCAGCAAGATGTCTTTGGCGGTGCGGCTGCCCTGACTGGCTGGCATGTCGTAGGGCAGGGCATGCAAAGCGTGGGCAAGTACTTTCCGGGCGACCATAATGCGCTTGTGAAGAATTTCTTGGGCCAGCGTGGCAATTTCGATTATAAAGATATTATTCATCTGCTAACAAATCACCCGGCCGCTCCCTGGTTTATTGCGCGTAAATTGTTTACCTTTTTTGTCTATGAAAACCCGACCAATGCTGATCTCAGTCCGCTTGTCGATACCTATGTCAAAAGTGGACATAACATAGGGGCCGTTATGCGAACTCTCCTGCTGTCACCCCAGTTTGCCTCACAGCAAGCCTACCGCAGTCGTGTCAAATCGCCCGTGGAGTTTGTCGTTGGGGCCTATCGCGGACTTGGCGTGCAGGGCAATGGCAAGAACCTGGGCCTGATGACAACACTGATGGGCCAAACCTTGTTCGACCCACCCAATGTAGCGGGGTGGCCCGGCGACAAAGTGAGTGCGCTCTGGCTCAATAGCGGAACTTGGATGACTCGCCTGAATTATGTTGATTTGCTGCTCGTCAATCGCAATCCTGCTAGTGGCTATCAACCCATTGATCTGCAAGCCGTCGTTGATGCCAATAAAATCGACACGCCGCAGCATTTTATCGATTACCATGCCACTTTCTTACTGGATGGCAACCTGTCTTCAGATCGCCAGAACTTGCTGCTGAGCTACTTTAGCGCGAATGCCAGCAGTCGTGGCAACGCAAAGATCACCCTGGGCAATGGGAAAAGCTATCCGCTGGGCAATGTTCGTGGAGCTTTGTACCTGATGTTGTCCTCACCTGAGTATCAACTGAACTAGCATCATACATACTGGAGAATGAGCATGAAACTCTCACGCAGAGCAATGATAAAAGATGGGTTACTGGTCGTTTCGGCTGGTATGGTGATGCCGGCCATTTTCAGTCGCGGCATTGCCTCGGCTCACGCGCAAGCCATCGAGGGGTCGCATCTGGCGCAGGTGTCAAGCGACCGCACGCTGATCGTTGTGCAGATGGCGGGCGGCAACGATGGTCTGAATACCGTTATTCCCTATACGGACTCGACCTATTACAAATTGCGTCCTACGTTGGCAATTCCGCAGACAAAGGTCTTGTCGCTTGATGGGCGACTCGGTCTGCATCCCAGTCTGGCTCCGCTCAAGCAGCTCTGGGACCAGGGCCATATGGCAATCGTCGAGGGTGCTGGTTATCCCAATCCCAGCCTCTCGCACTTTCAAGCGATGGACATCTGGCAGACGCTCGATTTGACGGGCAATGGTTCCGAAGGTTGGCTAGGCAAGCTGGTTGCGGGCTGGGTAGATCAGCAGGGCCATCCCTTTCAAGCGATGGACATTGGCACGCAGACCGCGCAGGCTCTCTCCTCAATTAGCAAGCCCGTGCCGACTCTCTCTAATGTGCAAAGCTATCGCATTGCTCCCGACCCTGTCGAGACCGATGGTGGCAATGCCCGTCTCGCTGCCCTGATGAAGCTCTATAACTCGTATCCGCAGGCATCACCCTATGCGGCCTTGCTGGAAACAACGGCCCTCAGTGCGCAGGATGGTTCACGCCGTTTGCACGAGGCGACATCGCAGTACAAGTCAGCGGTTAAGTATCCGACAGGCCCATTCGCGGCTGGTCTGCAAATCCTGGCGGAAGCGATTGTGCAGGGGCTTGGCTTGCGCGTTGGCTACGTGACGCTAGGTGGCTTTGATACGCATGCGAACGAATTAGCCACGCACGATGGTCTGATGAAAATGCTGGCGGATGGTCTTGCGGCCTTCTATACCGACCTCTCACAGCACGGCAAAGCGGATAACGTGGTTATCATGACATGGTCGGAATTCGGGCGGCGCGTGGAAGAGAATGGCAGTCTGGGAACCGATCACGGCACGGCTGCCCCCATGTTTGTTTTGGGCAATCCGATCAGCAAGGGCATCTATGGCGAACCACCTAGCCTGACCAGTCTGGATACCTACGGCAACCTCAAATACACCACCGATTTCCGCTCGGTCTACGCAACCGTACTGGACCGCTGGCTGGGTGCATCCTCGACGGATGTGTTGGGTGGCTCCTTCGGGGCGCAGAATTTCCTGCCCAAGCCGTAATGTCAGAAGGATCAAATGACCCACAGGGCAATTGCACGGTTGCACTGTGGGTCATTTGATCCCCTTTGTCCTGTTAGCGTGTCTACTCTGGTTTGCTTTGCTATAATATGTTGTGGTCATATTCCTATGTATCCATAATAG
>DAICZM010000100.1:4970-12159 GCA_027311145.1 Ktedonobacterales bacterium | reverse complement strand
GAATAAATGCGATCAACTCATCCCAACTGACAACAGATGTATAAAGTGCCAACTTCGTTGCAGCAGGGGTATATTTCAAAGCATTGCTAATAATATTCAGCAGGATTTGGCGTAGCCGCAAATCATCTGCCCACATGTATAGCTGTTCGTCAATCTTTAGCTCGACAACACGCCGTTCACGCACAATGTTTGGCTCGAGAATCTCTAGAATGGCCTGTACTGTTTTGTGGACATTGACTGCGTTAGGCTTTAACGCCACATGCTCCTGATCGACGCGGCTCGTATCCATGACATTGCCAAGCATAAGCACTAGTTCGTCGGTAGCACGACGTGCATTGGTGATAAAACGCATACGCACCTGCTCATTTAACGCAGTGTCATAGATACTGAGCAATTCCAGATAGCCCTGAACAGCAGTCAGAGGGGTTCGCAACTCGTGCGAAGCAGTCATCAAGAAGTGATTTTTCAGGCGTTCCGACTCTTGAGCTTGTTCCATTGCCTCACGCAATTCCGCATAGAGACGCGCACTGGTGATGGCAATGCCAGCATGTACACCAATTTCCTTCAATATCTCCAGATCATGCGCCGTATAGGAGTAATGCTGATAGCTTTGTACCGAGAGCATGCCCAACGTTTCTGAGCCATAATGCATTGGGACAAATAACAATGATTGTGAGGGACGCTGACTGCCAATCAGGTTCTCTTCAAAATTCTCTGGGTCTCCCATCTGCACGCGAAAATCTTGATATGCTTGCATACTATTGAAAAAATGCCCCGCACTCTCGTGGAGCAACATTCGCTGCACCCAATTGGGCGTTCGCTCATACGGCAAGGGGGTGTAAAGTGTCTTTTCATCCATCAGATAGTCTATCATCAACAAATCGTCGCTCGATGAATAGCGTGCGACAAAGAAGGCATCGGTCGGCATCACGCGCTGTACCTGTTCATAGATAGTGCGGTAGACCGTCTGCACGTCGCGTAGCGCATTGGGGTCGGAGAGTACCTGCCCAATTTTCACAAGTGCCGCACGCGCCTCGCTACTGCGCCGTGCATCCGCATAGAGGCGTGTACCTTCTATCACCACTGCGGCCTGATTGGCAAAAAGCTCTAATAGCTCCATCGTCTCAAAAGTGGGCCGCAAGCCATCAAGCGGCGCATCTGGCGTCAAAAAGCCAAGCATCGTATTATCGGTACTCATTAATGGCACAATGAGCAGATCATGCGACGACCAGTGTGCATCACTAGAGCAAGCTTGCTCATCCATTGGCATATTTTCAGCATGCTCACCTTGCTCAGTAACTACGACAAAAAAACTTGCAATGGTTTCATCCAACCAAAGTGGCGACTCGGATGGAATGAAATAAGAGCGACTGACACGGTATTCCGGCAAGAAGAGTTGCCGCAGTATAGAGTCGGGTAATGGATGTTGATGCAGGTAACCCTCATAATCAGCCGTGATCCCAGAGGTGGCATGGACTTGAAATATGTCACCATCACCGACTAAGTAGAGAGCAGAGTAACGAAACCGTAATGCCTCACATACTGCACTCGCAATCTGCTTGAGCAGAGTTTCAATATCCATTTGTAATCGTAGTGAAGAACCAATAGCTGTAATATACCGTAAAAGTTCTTTTTGCTGCATCATGCTTTTTTCCACTATTGTACATTTTTCATCAACCATCACTTTTTCTATATTATGCATCCCCAAATACACCTCGCAATCCTTGCTATTCACGAAGATTATAACATGACGCATGTACAACTTTCCTACTTAACATCGCAATTTTTTGAGTAGGGTGTCTCAATTATAAAAATTCCAGTGTTGATGCCGCTCTACCTGACTTGACAGCTTTACAGATCACCCCGTATACTCACCACAAGCAACAAGCTCTATCCCTTACTATCGACAGAACAATGAAATGGTAGAAGTGTCATGCTGATTTCCAGCCTTAGCAATCCCCGCATGAAATATATACGAGGGTTACGCCATCGTCAGGAACGCGATGAGACAGGACAATTTTTTATCGAGGGCATTCGGATTGTCGCCGAAGCGGTGCAGATGGGCATCCCTATTGAGCAGCTTGTCTATGCACCCACCCTCTTAAAAAGCGCATTTGCCCAGGAACTTATCCACGCGCAAGAAGAGCTGGGGGTCTCTAGCCTGATGGTCACGCCCGATGTATTTAAAAGCCTCTCGCTCAAAGAGGGTCCGCAGGGCGTGGGGGCCGTATTACGGCAGCGTTGGGAACCATTAAACGATCTGCGCTTGCATGATGCGCGCTACTGGATAGCACTCGATGCCGCGCAAGACCCCGGCAATATCGGCACGATTCTGCGCACGAGCGACGCGGCCGGTAGCACGGGTCTGATGCTCTTGGGCAATTGCGCTGATCCCTACGATCCGGGCGCATTGCGTGCCAGTATGGGAGCAATTTTCTCTCAACGCTTGCTTAAAGCCAGTTTTGCGGAATTTATACAATGGAAACAACAACACGGCTATACTGTCGTCGGAACATCGGGAGCGGCTCAGCATGATTATCGAGCAGTACGTTATCCGCGCCCACTCGTGTTGCTCATGGGAAGTGAGCGCGAGGGATTATCCCATGAGCAACAGGAACATTGCGATCTCACCGTTAAAATACCAATGGTCGGCAGAAGTGATTCGCTCAACCTGGCGGTTGCTACTAGCATTGTCATCTATGAAGTTTTTTCCCAAGCACACCCGACGGACTCATCAACGGCTTCAACCGTGACCAAATTCGTATAGAAGGTGCTACCACCATTGAAATCTGCGAGACGATCCGAGGTCGTCCAATTGACATTGCGCTGATCGGGGCTAAAACGCGGCCACCAGACGGTCGTAGTTGCCAAGACACCAGGACGCACCTCCTCGCCCACACGGGCAACCAAATGGCACCAACCACGCTCGTTGCTGATGCGTACCAATTGCCCGCTACGAATGCCACGCACCTCGGCATCACGCGGGTGAATGTGCAGCGTCGGAGCTTGCTCTTTCGCTTTCATCACATCAAGATTACCGAAGCTAGAACTTACAAAGTGATGCGCAGCGGGGCAGAGCAGCGGTAAAGCATCGGAAGCCGCAGCTTGCGCGGCCATTGTCAGCCCCTCGCGACCGACCCGCGTTTCTACTTCTGGTTCCCAGTTCGGGAGTGGGTCATAGCCTTTCGCGGCGGCCTGCTCAGAATATATTTCAACCTTGCCCGATGGCGTGCGAAAGTGCCCATTGGCGAAAGGAACACGCTCATCAGCAGGAAAAGTGAGTGGAACAGTTCCCTCAGACTGGAGGCGTTCGAGCGTTATGTCGGTAAGCACCGGATTACGAGCAGCCGTTGCAAGCAATACTTCGTTGATCACCGCTTCCGCGTCGTCCCGCAACCACGTCTCTTGATAACCCATGGCATCCGCCAATGCACGCATAACATCCCAATTACTGCGTGCCTCGCCCAGAGGCGCAATCGCGGGCGTATTATATTGGAGCGCGAGATGTCCATAGGGTTTGTGCAAGTCAACTTGCTCGAGTTGACTCGTTGCGGGCAACACGATGTCGGCATAGCGTGCAGTATCGGTCTCGAAGAGTTCATGCACAACCGTAAACAGATCGTCACGCAATAACCCTTCAACAATTTTGCTCGCATGAGGAGATGATGCCACCGGATTTGCGTTATAGACATACAACGAAGAAATCGGGGGGTTCGCCTCGCCTGTCAGTACCGCACCAAGCCGATTCATATTGACCATACGCGGTGCAGGCGGGCAAACACGCTCCTGTTCGTGATCTTTAGCCGCCTTATCCCAACGCAACCAGTCGCTGGTACTATACATCAAACCACCACCCGCAATGCCATACTGGCCCGTGAGTGCGGGCAAACAAACAAGTGTGCGCACGGTCTGCCCACCGTTGGTATGGCGGTTGATACCATCCGTCACGCGCAGTAACGCAGGCGTGGTTGTCGCATATTGGCGAGCAAGATCACTAATCGTTTCAGGAGCTAATCCGGTAATACGAGCAGCATAGGCAGGCGGATAGTGCATAATACGCTCAAGCAACTGTTCCCAACCAAGCACATGCTGCGCAATCCATGCGGGTTTATGCAGTTGCTCATGCACCATGACATACATCATGCTAAGCGCAAGAGCCGCATCAGTGCCCGGAAATGGCTGAATATGCTGATCGGCAGAGCGGGCCGTCAGTGTGCGAATGGGGTCAATGACCACAACACGCGCTCCCTGTCGCTGGGCTTCGCGTAGGAAGGGCATAACATGCGGAGCTGTACTGGCAGGATTGCTGCCCCAAATGAGAATCAATTTGCTCTGTATCAGCATCTCCGGTGAGGGAGCCAGCCGTCCCCCCAAAACCAATTGTACAGCCTCCTCAGCGGCGTGCCCACAAATAGCGCGGTCTAAACGACAAGCTCCCATGCGATACCAAAAACGGCTATCCGTCACGCCTCCCTGCACCAGTCCCAGTGTGCCCGCATAACTATACGGTAAAATACACTGCGCGCCATGTTGCGCAATGATCTCTTGCCAACGTCCCGTGATCTCAGCAATTGCTTCATCCCATGAGATACGCGCAAATTGCCCACTGCCTTTTGGGCCAACGCGCTTCAAGGGATACAGTAAGCGTCCCGCGTGATAGACACGATCGAGATAGCGATTGACCTTAGCACAAAGCCAGCCACGTGTAATGGGATGATCGGCTTGCCCACGCACACGCACAGCACGCCCCTGCTCATCGACCAGAGTTTCCAGGGCACAAGTATCAGGGCAATCATGTGGACAAGCTCCACGCACCACACGCAAAGAGCGTTCATCTTTATTCTGTTCCGCACTGTGTAGAGACATACCCAAACCTCCAATCTGACTGAAAAATTTGTCTCGAAGTCTCGAATTGGTATCTCTTTTATAATGGATATGGTATCGTCACGCGGGCGATTACAGTTGGATTGATGTTGAGAGGATGATGTTCGGATGGATGAAATCCACACTCCCGCAGGCTATTTCATCGCAATTGGCGCAGTTCTCGTCGCCACGCTGCTTATGCCTCCGTTCCCCTGGGTATTTTTACTTGTGCCAGCATTGTTATGCTGTGTCATACTCTATTTTTTAGGCCTCGCGTTCTATACGCACATGCGAAAAATAAGAGCAAAAACCACCACATCATTCCCAGGCCCCGGTTCCTGTAAGCCAGTCCAGCAACGTTTCAGGTAAATGGGAAATGGCAGCTTGTCGCTGTGAACAACGCGGCAAGCTGTTCAAAATAACCGACCCATACTCTTTTGAAATGGTACGTCGATCAAATAGCACAATCGCATTGCGTTTTGGACTGCCCCACAGCAAACGATTTAAGGTGCGACGCAAGCGAAGCGCGGCAATAGGAACAGTAAATTGATGAAGCTGATCGGAGTAATGCTCCGCACGCGCTGCCATCGGGGGATCATTTAAGGCTGGCATAGGCAAGCGGGCAATAAAGAGACAGGTAGGCGTTTGCGTGACCTCTTCTAAACTATCCCAAAAGCTTCCCGTACCCAGAATAACAACGCGCTCCTGACTTTGAAAAATCTGCCAGAGCTGACGCGGCGAGCCATCGATGCCCTGACCTAAAACGAGTATGCCACGGGTCTCCATGATCGGTTTGAGCGTGCCATAAGAGCTACGCAGGGCAGCATGCGAAGTAAAAAGCGCGACCACCTGGCCTTCAAGAGCAGTTGCCGTCTGAATCAGTGCCTCATCCAATTGCCGCTGGTATTGCGGTGTATTTGGCTCTGGTACATCATTTGGGAGATAGAGCAGAGTTTGCTCATGGTGTTCAGTAATCACCGAAAACGCGGGACAACGCTCATGCTCTAAGCCAAAACGACTACGACAAAAAGCAAACGAATTATCAACTGAGAGGGATGTACCCGCGAAAATGGTGCTGGTATTTTCACGTAAGAGCAACTGTTTGAGCAATGGGGCAGCATGAACACGTTGTGAATAGAGTACAGGCACATTTTCAGGCATTTGAGATGCCTGTACAGGGGACACAGGCTGCTCGTTCGGGCGCGTTTGTCCAGCAGCAGCCAATGGCGATGCTGAAGAGAGCGGTGGCATACGCAGCCAATAGACCATCTCATCTTCCTGGAGAGAGAAAGCACGCTGCCCCAACTGCTTCTGCTCTAGCAGTTGTTGAGCGACCGCCGCCAGTTCAGATGCAACGGAACTTTCCTCGCTGGCCCCAGCATCGAGCCGGGAGCGACCACGTGGCGTCGTCAGCATAATTTTTTCTGCTTCGCGTGTAAGATCAATGACAGATTGCAAACGATGGGCACTTTGCTGCCATGCCTTTTCCGTATCCATCCAGGCCCCCATACTCCTGACCTGCGCCACCATCCGCAGTGGCTGATCGACCCGCTCATTAGCACGATTGGCATATGAACGTCCGGGGGCCTCAGGGCGGCCTTTATCACGCCCATTGCCAGAAGAAGAACCACCTTGTTGCGAAAATTCTTCCATGAGACGGTCAAAGGAAACAAAGAGTTTTTCTACCGCTACACGCGCCTGCCGTAAAGTCTGGAACCAGGTAAGCATGCGTGCATCCAATTCATTTTTGGCAATCGTGGGTGTGCTAGAGAGTCCACCAGGCCCATTCTCACGCAAAGCAGGGGCAGAAAGGGCGAGCAATCCCTGATAGCGTCCATCGGCCACCTCCACGCCAACTGTATTAAGTAGCCCAAGCAGACGCGAGAACATTAATTCGCCACTGCCCCAGCGAGCATTTTCGTCTTCTAGCAAGTCGGCGTCTAGGATAAGACGATGGGCAATCGGGGCAAGCAAAGAATGGGAAGAAGAGAGATCGTCAAAGAGGCCTGCATGGGTCGTGACAACAATTTGCGCGGCCTGCACACGCTCCTCTGCCAGATGGACGAAGCAATAGCCTTTCTGGCGATACGTACAACGTTGATACACGGTTTTGGAACGCAGGTCGGCAGAGGGAATACGCTCTACACCAGACGAGATACGCTCCCATGCTGTAAATTCCTGGGGCAATAGCGTCAATTCACTGCGCTGTCCGGTCAAGGTCTGTTGCGCCCAGAGGCCCAATTTTGCCAGACCACGCCCTTGCTCAGCAGTTAGCTCGCCACTGGTACGACGCAAAGCGGCTCCAAACCAACGATGGGTACAGAGA
>DAICZM010000100.1:0-4960 GCA_027311145.1 Ktedonobacterales bacterium | reverse complement strand
ATTCTGGAGACGTGGCAACACCTCTTCGATTAAACGGCGCGCATGTTGTTGATTGGCACAAGCAATGACGATACGGCGAGGCAATTCATCCGCATGTGCAGAAGCAGCACAAACCCACTCCAGGGCCGGCAAAAGAGCTGGAACATACTCATTGCCACCAACAGTCACTTCGACCATCATCGTACAACGCTGCTCTAAAGCTTCACCAATTGCAGCATGCGCCATCTGATATCCGCGCGGCTCCGCTTGCGCGGCCTGCTCAGGAATCACCTCAAGTGCCTCTTGCATACGTTCAAGTGTTTTAGTTGGTAAGGCTTGAACAGATGCTGCATCCTGCTCATTCTGCTGTTGCTGACCCTCAGGGTGATGCGCAATGACAAATGAGAGGACACGCGGGTCCACACCGAGCTGGGCCGCAAAGCGATCGCCTAAACTCCCACGTGCAAGCGATCCCTGTACACCATCTTGCGCCTGCCGTTCTTTTAGCTCCTGGCGAAAAAAGAGCAAGAGGGGCCAGGAACGCGGCGCATCCAGGTTTGCCAGGTCCTTGAGTAACGTGATATCAACTTGCTGGAAACGCGCATACAGAGCGAGAAAGACATTCATCGCCAGCAAAGTATCAACCATTGCACGATGACGATCTTCCGGTACATGAATACCGAGTGACTTAGCCACCTGCCCCAAATTATAGCTCGCTAACGAGGGCAGCATAACCGTAGCCAACTCAAAGGTGTCTAGCAGAGGATTAGTACGCGCCAGACCACGCCGACGCAGAAAGCCCGCGTCAAAAGGAATGCTGTGACCGACAATTGGCAAATCGCCTAAAAATAATTGCAAACGTTTGGCAATCGACTCAAAATGTGGCGCGCCCACGATTTGTTCGGGCTTAATGCCCGTTAGACGTTGCACACGGTAGGGAATAGAACGTCCGGGGGCCACAAATGACTCGAAGGTATCAATAACGGTATCCCCTTGAAATTTGATCGCTGCGACCTCCAGAATAGCGTCCTGCTCCGCATGCAGGCCTGTTGTTTCCAGGTCCAAGGCGACGCGAATGGGCGGCTTTCTCGCCATACTTCTTCCTATGTTTCTGTTTATCTCAATTTGCGTACAATTCTACATTATTGGTGAGGAACGGGGAATACCGGCCACACTTCTAAAAGTTCACGGGCCTTTTGTGCAGCGCGCCCACGATGACTGATGCTATTTTTGTCGTCCGATGATAACTCCGCAGTGGTTTTCCCCAACGAGGGTACAAGAAAAATTGGGTCGTAACCAAAGCCATTTTGACCACGTGGCGCATCCGCAATGACACCCTCAATGACTCCTTCCACTGAGCGCACAGAGCCGGATGGCTCTGCCAACGCGATCACACATCGAAAACGTGCAGCACGCAACTCTGCCGACAAACCCTGCATGGTCTCTAAAATAACGCGAAAACGCTCATCATAGGAAGCATCAGGACGGATGAAACGTGCGGAATAGACGCCCGGCGCGCCGCCCAGAGCGTCAATCTCTAGACCGGAATCATCGGCAAGCGCGAACATGCCGGTGGCGCGGGCATAAGTCAGGGCTTTTAATGTTGCATTTTCTGCAAAAGTTGTGCCAGTCTCCTCAACATCCATATCTACATGGATATCGTGGAGGGACAACAGATGCCAGGGTAAATCAGAAAAGATAGTACGAAACTCTTCTATCTTATGACGATTGGTTGTTGCTAACAACAACGAGCGCATGCCAATCTCCCAACCAGGATGACAATAAACATTAGAGTACATCTTACCATATCATGCTATAGTTGTCGAGATTATCGCAGCGTATCTTAGCATGCGGGAACGGCACTTCGCACACTAAACACAGCTCATTTTTGACGCCATCTCGATTTTGACAAAAATCGCTTGACACCATGGACACATCACGCTATAATAGCTCGTGTCAAACGCGCTCATGCAACAGCGGTGAGAGACGATAACTAGCCGATGTAACTCAGGGGTAGAGTAGTCGCTTCGTAAGCGACCTGTCGTCGGTTCGAATCCGACCATCGGCTTTTTGGTATACCTAAAAGAGTCCCGCACGGGACTCTTTTTTTTGAAAGGAGTGAGCATATCTGCCTCGGCATGGCATAGAAACCAGCGACTAAGCAGCCAAACAATTTTAGGCACTGGCACTATCACGAGTTTTGCGCACGTCAGGGGCGCACGTTTGTTTCACCCACCACGGCGGTCAACTCATCTACAATCTGCTCCAACTGGCTCGCAGACTCGTCCGTCGCTTTTGCCCCTTTTGCCAGTTGCTCCGCCGATTGGGTCGTCACACGCACGGTCGTGAGCAATTTCTCGTTCGTCTCGCGCAACTGCTTTGCGGCACGCTCAACATAGACCGCCGCTTCAGCAATTTCGCTTAACTCTTTCTGAAGTCGCTGTGGCTCGACATACTGCATGTCTTGTAACAGACTACGAGTGACCGTGTAGATACGTTGCGCGGCAGTGCTACTCGCGTTTGTATAATAGCGGAACGCCTGTAAACCCGTATCGGAAGCTTCAACCATCCAGGATAACTCACTAGCAGTCACATGCTCTTCTTTGGCCAGTGTCTTCAACGCCTGACTATTCCCTCTCAAAGCCGCAACGGAGCGTAAAATAGGAAGCGTGATACGTCGGCCCGTGAAGACGCCGACCAGTACGGCAACAATCAGGGCCAGTGAGACAATCAGAAACACATTCAAGATCAACTGGTCAGCAAGGCTGGTCACTTCGTTCAGAGGTTTGAGGATAAAATAGGTCCAAGGCACAATAGAGCTATGGTATAAGGCCATCTCATAGGTCTGACCGCGCCCCGGCGGCACGATTTGTAGCGTTGCGGGCGGGCTATTTTCATGCTGAAGCGTAGCAAGTGTTGTATTGGCTACAACGCCAAGAGGAGCCTGCTTGCTCCCATAGAGGTCTTCACTACGAATACGCTGTTGGAGCGACGCCGGGAGCTGAGC
Source organism: Ktedonobacterales bacterium (assembly GCA_027311145.1). Lineage (GTDB taxonomy): Bacteria > Chloroflexota > Ktedonobacteria > Ktedonobacterales > Ktedonobacteraceae > DTNP01. The sequence goes on along the minus strand of DAICZM010000100.1, from coordinate 1,974 downwards.
AACCGCCTTAAACAGGCTTGCGGGATTCGTCTGCCCTGTTGCATCAGGGTTGGTATAGGCGATACGAACGCCATACTGGTCAAGGATAAAAGCATAGCTTGATGGACCATTGAGTTGCAATTCATTATTGACACGCGCCCAAATAAATTCGAGACCGAGAGATGCACGCACATAGCCAAGCACGCTCCCACTATTCGTGGTGACACGCTTGTACAAATCAACAATCGCACTATTCTTCGTCTTGTCGTAGAAAACATCTGAAATAAAAACGCTATCACTCTGCTTCATTTGCAGCATATCTTCTGGAAGAATAAGATATGCACCATGCGCCAGTGGTGTTGTAGGATAGGAAAGCAGGACATTGCCCTGTGTATCAAACAGTGACCAGGTCAAATAATTTGCGATATCCCGATGCAATGCCGAAAATAATTCATCGGAAGCGGCACTGCGATTCACCTGATTATCAAGCAAAAAGTTTTTTACGGGTGCGGAACTACTGAGAACCTGTACATCGTTCAGCCGCTCTGTCAAATAAGCATCAATGAGTTGCACTTGCCGTTGCGCATCGTTTTCCATGGCAGTACTGCCCTGTGAGACCAGCGCGGGCTGCAAGAAGATTTCGACACTGCCGACAGTCGTAAGAAGTGGAATAACAGCGATAGCGACAAGCAGAAGTGTAATATAGAGAGGAAGAGGAAGACGCCTCTTTCTAGACGTGCCAGCAATGACCTGAGACATCGATAAAACCTTTCCCTATATGAAGAATTTACTGGTGGATGAGTCCGGCACGCGCCAGATCAGCCAGGAGGGCTTCAACTTCATCTGGCCCACGTCCAACAAGACGTACCAGATCTTTCATCATGCGTTGCCCATCGAGCAGTAGAAAGAGTTGCCGATGCTGGCGCGAAAGACCCATTGCCGAAAATTGTGCCAGCACATCTTCTACTCGGTAGAGGCGATACGGCGCACCACTGGAGTTAAGAGATGGCAATGGGGTCTGACCATTACGATCGGTAGGTAAAGGCTCTGTATGCGCGGCATATTGGGGCAACGAGGCCGAAGACGATGGAAGCGGACCAGTCGGCGGTGCTACTTGAAATACAAAATAGCAGTCTTGCCATGCCATCAATACATTGAATGCCTCTCGCCCTTGGTATCCATTCACATTGGCATCAGCGACTTGACCATTGAGCAATTGTACTGTACCCCGCTCTAGCAAGCCATTGCGAAGAGCGCGTTCAGCCGTTAACACACCTGTTTTGCGAGCGAGTTGCAGGACCTGAATAACATCCGCCAACCGCTCAGTAACAGTTCCCTGTGGCTTCATACCGCATACTCCACCACTCGTACTACCACGTTGTAGTATCATTTATTTTAAACACATACTTGACATTTTTCGACAAAAAAACAGAAAATCGAACTCTGACAACAGAGAAACTTGTCATACCGCAAAAAGCTTATGAATTGCATGGTACATTAACACATCCAATAGGAGTTGGCTATTAAAACGGTATTAAAATTTGGGGAAATGCTTACAAGACACAATACAGGAAACAGCCACCATAGGAAAAATATCACTGGCTGTTTCCTGCTATCCATTAGAGCAGAGGGCAGGTAGCGCGAAAGTGTTGGAGGAGGGACTCGACATCGAGCATCGGCTGATGCATAGCAAGAGGGGCCGTCAAGTTGAGCGTGAGAATTTTACGGTTCAGTTCACGCAATATCGCCTCATACTCGCTTGCGGCTTGCTCAACGGCATAATTAAAAGCTCGTTTCGTGCTACTAAACGGCGGAATACGGCGAGAGCGCAGTATCCGCCCGCGTCTCACGAGTTGCGCCAGTTTCTCCTCGATGCGGGTTCGTTCGTGGCGAATCTCCTTGACCAATTCTACCTCTGGCGGGGCAAAACCATTGCTTTTGAGCAGGTTATAACTCATGGCGCGCTCACCCGCATAGACATTCTCTTCTAAATGC